>CAZYVR010000203.1:0-10608 GCA_964651145.1 uncultured Victivallales bacterium
TGACATCGCAATATTTCTCATCAAGCTCCATGAGATGCGCTTTTCTGCCTGTCTGTTCAGCGGCAATGAGACTGCTCCCTGAACCTCCGAAAAGATCGGTGACAAGGTCTCCTTTCTTGCTGGAGTTTTTGATGAGGTAGATGAGCATTTCCACGGGCTTCGTGGTCGGGTGGAGCTCGCTCTTTTTTGGTCTGGCAAATTCCAAGACTGTTGTCTGCTTCCTATCCGAATGCCAGCTATGCGCGGCGCCATCCTTCCAACCGTAAAGAATAGGCTCATGTGCCCAGTGATAGTCCTGTCTTCCCATCACGAACGAGTCTTTCTTCCACACCAGGCACTGCCGGACTTTAAGTCCTGCGGCAATGCACGCCCCGCGAAAATTATAGCCTTCGGAATCCGCATGAAAGATGTAATAGCTCGCTCCCTCCTTCATCATTCCCACGGCATTTTTGAAAGCCGATGTAAGAAAATCCAGGAACTCCGAATCAGCCATATCATCGTTCTGGATCGTCATGCCCGCGTCATTTTCATAGGCCACGTTGTATGGCGGATCTTGAACTAGCAAATCAGCCAGCTCGCCGTTCATAAGAGCTTTGACATCATCGGGACTCGTTGAATCCCCGCACATTAGTCGGTGATTGCCAAGCTGATAGATTTCGCCTTTTTTGCTTACAGGCTCTTCTGGAGTCTCCGGGACTTCGTTGGGATCAGTCATGCCATCGGTGACGACATCGTCTTCCGTTCCGTTCATGAGCTGTTCAAGTTCCGAAGTGTCGAATCCCAGAAGCGACAAATCAAAATCCATGCCCTGAAGCTCTGAAAGCTCAATGGGCAAGAGCTCATAATCCCATTCCGCTATCTCTCCTGTTTTGTTGTCGGCGATTCGAAATGCTTTTATTTGTTCAGGCGAAAGATCGGTTGCCACATGCACCGGGACTTTGTCAAGGCCTAAAAGCTTTGCGCTTTTCCACCTGGTATGACCCACTATTATCACATCATCGGAATCAACAACAAGCGGTTGACGGAATCCAAATTCCTTAATGCTTTTTGCCACAGCCTCCACCGCGCTGTCATTAATTCTGGGATTCTTTTCGTAAGGCTTGATCTCGTTAATGTTTCTAAGTTCGATATTCATAATTCCTCGCTTTCTTTGATTTTGTGTTCTTTGATTATCTGGCTTATCCTCCGCGCACTCAATCCAGAGACGCGGCTTATTTCATTTGCCGTCATCCCTTCTCCGTGAAGGGTGATTACAAGCTTCTTTCTCTTCTCCCGGTTCTCATTTTTCGGAATCCATAAAAATCCCGTATGATGTTTTTTCAGTTCCCGGAGCAATTCCTCCGGCAGGACATCTTTGGCGTTGGCATAATTTTTCACTCTTCCTCCTTCCGTTATTTTTTTATAATTTTGATTTCAAGCCGGTCGCAATTGCACACAGCGCATTCAAACCATTCGTCAACTTTCTTTCCGCGTTTTTTTCTCGGCTTCCATTTCATGGGCTGATTGCAATCGCAATCTGGACAAAAAGCCAAAGTCTCTCTTTTCTGGAGGCTTGAAGTTTTCTTTGCCCCTGGCAACGGCGGCGGCCTGTCTTCCGCTCCGTAGCGATGTTTGGAAAACTCCTGTTTTTCTGGGATTTTTTTTATAATTTGTTTCGCGGAGGGTGACGTTGGCTTTCGCTTTTCCGGGAAAGCCAATCCGACCTGTTTCATCTGTTTGAAAATTTTATCGATTTTCATTGCGGCTCCTTTTTGAGGCTAGTGGACCAGATGGACCGACATATATTTGCAACAGTGAAAAGAGCGAAAGCCAACTAGACCTGAGAAAAATCAGGTCAGGTTGGGTTCGCTCATATTCTGGTATAAAGGCAAAACCCGGTCCAACTGGTCCAAAATCGCGCAAAGTCTTCATACATAAGCCCTTTCTATATTTCGCCAAATCCGGGGCCTGTCAGTGGATGTCCTGATTCTGTCTTCTTCCGCGCTTCTGAAAATCCTCTTTACTTCGCGTCCGAAATTGGCGGCGTTCTTTGCCCTGAAGCCATTATTGGAACAAAAGCTTCTGTAGTTTTCATAAAGCTCCGACTTGTTCACGTAGGAGCCGTTCTGCTCTTCATAATTTTCTGTCAGGAACTGGCGCTCATGATCGCATGACAGGCGATGTTGACTGGCAAGCTCCTGTCCTTCGGGATGCTCTGGAAAACGCCGGAGAGATCGAAGCTTTATCAAGCCTTCCAGCGCCCAGTTGAAAATGCCCGGAAGTTCTTCAGACAATATTTCCTCTTTCAGATTTGGGTTGTGTTTTGACGTTCCACGGAAGCGTTGATCAAATGGAATGATCCTCAGCCTGTCCCAGATTCCGTTTGAGCGGTCGGCAAAAGCGGGAAGAGAGTTGGACGCGAAAACACAGCGTGCGATGGCGGGGGCTGTCATAGGATCTTTATTTTTGCGTTCTACGGGTATGGTTCCGCCGCTGGCCACATCTTTAAGGATGCCTTCAATCTGATGCAAACTTACATGTCCGTCGCTTGTGGGCAAATCTCCGACCACGTTAAGCAAATTTTCAGTCAGAAGATGTGTGCTGTGTTTTTCCGTAAATTTATTCAACGGCAAACAGCATACGTTTGCCGGGCCAACCACCGCCTTGAGTATTTCCGTGAATGTGGTTTTGCCCGTGCCAGCTTCGCCGAAAAGAAGGAAGATCACTTCATAGCGGGTGTCGGGCACAAGGGCCAGCCCGCAGAGCAATTGAAGAATATCGCGCCCTGCACGGCTTGGCTGGACATCGGCGATAAAATTTTCAAATCCGGGGCATTGGGCTTTCGGGTCATAATCAAAATCAACGCGGAAAGTGGAAAATAAATCAGGACTGTATTCTTTTATCACATCAGACTGATTAACGTTTGCGCCGGAAATCCTCTTTGCCGCCATCTCAACATTCAGGATGCAATTGCGCATAAAAGTCCACCCGGACGCTGAGATGCCTCCAGGCAGCCAACACGGAAACGGATAGTATGACGGAATAGTCGCAACATTATTTGATTCCAGATTTGCGATTACATTATTGCGCATTGAGCTTGTCGCTTCATTCGCAAAGCGATCGCGCAGAAAAGCCATGACCGCCGCCTTGAGATCATCGTGCATTATTTTGATATAAGCGTTTTTATGATAGAAATACCACATTCCGCGATAAGCCCGGTAGAGGCTTTTTTCTGAAATATTGTGTGCGTCCAGGAATGCGTCCGCTATTTCCTTCGGGGTCAGCCTTTCAGTTTTTCTTCCCGGTTTTTTCTTTGCTTTAGCGTTTTCTCGATTGGCTTCGGCCGCGTGATTTTTGATTTGTTCCTTGATCTCTGCGATGTCATTTTCCGATATGGATGAAGTCGCGCTGAGAAGCTTCATCAGCTCCATGCGGATTTGCTCATTGCTGGATCCGTCCTTGCGCCGCGCTGTTATCCAGTCTGAGACATCGCCTTTTTCCGGCAAATCAGTCAGATTCAGAATTCTGATAGCTGACACCTTTTTCCATAATTCCAGCGCAAGTTTTTCAACATGTCGTTTTCCGGGGCCATCATTGTCAGGGATAATGGCAACTGAGCGGCCTTCGAGAAGTTTTGTATAGCCGGGCATCCATTTCCCAGCTCCGCCCGCATTGCAGGTCGCCTTTATCCCAAGTTTAAAAAGATTATCAACATCCTTTTCGCCTTCGACTATAAAGACGCGTTCCTCCTTTGAAGTATTTATCCATTCCGGCAATCGATATAGCGGTTTTTTGTTTATTCCTTTGAGGTTCCAAATCCAGCCATTCTTGCCATTGGGACGACGTTGCCTGAATTCCTTGGATTTGCCGTTGCGACCGGGTTCCATGCGAATGGCCTGAAATATCAGTTTGCCGGATTCATCGCGGTAATCATAAGTCGCGGTTATCTTCTGTTTCTTTTCCGAAGGAGTCTTTGAAGGCTCTTTTATTCCCACATAGCCAGCTAGCTCCAGAACCGCCGTTGAAAAATCACAGTTTTTCAAGCGCCGGACAAATTCGATGCAGTCCCCGCAATCATTGCTGACGTAATCATACCAGCTGTCAGCCGTTATCTGAAATCCATCTGAATCCGCGCCGGAACGCCACGGACACGGAAAACGATCTTTATGACCGGGCAGTGGCCGCAACCCCTTTGCAATGGCAAAATTCAGCAAGTTTACGCTGGATTTCACCTCTTCCACAAATTTGTCGGGCAGATGTTTCTTAGTGTCTTTAGAGGTTTCCATTAAAGTCCTTCAAATTTCTCTGCAGTTATGCTGTTTTATTATTGGTTGGCATGTTTTCTAACTCGCCGTCCCAGTCTTCGTCAAGGCGGCGTTCCTCAAGATCGTTCATCGGACGCGAGGCGAAATTTGATGCTTCATCACGCAGTCCGAGTTCTTCGCGGCAATATTTACACACCCATCCTCGCGATGGCTTATATTTCAGTTTCCAGTCAATCTCGTCATTGCATCTTGGGCAGATTACGATTCGGGATATATTTTGGTGTGTCTTTTTACTCATGTCATATTCTCCGTTCTTGTTTTTATTATTTCGAATTATCATATTGCGGGATGCTTTTGCGCCCAGTCTGACCAAGATTTTATTTTGTCTTTAAGTCCCGGCAAATCCATCGGCGTTTGCTTGCCAATACGCCCGTCGGCGATATAGTTGACGCCAAAAATTCTCATTGATTCAATGTTGGCTTCGATCACCATGACATAAACCGGAGCGAGCCGTGTCAGCCGTTGAAAAAGGATCTGTTGTCCTCTCGGAATAGTTGGCGTTTCCTTGAATTCCAGAACGAGGAAGTTGCCTCTTATTTCAACAATGCTGTCAACATCCCCAAATGAAATCTTGCCTGGCAGACATTCGGCGAACTCTTCTATTTTGGGACGTTTTTTCTTGTTGAAACATCCCTGTTTTTTACAATCCCAGCGCAATGGGTTATATCCGTTATTGACCATGGCAAACTACTCCTGTCTTGCTGAATGATTTTGAAAAAGCATCTACATTTTTTCCGATATATGCGATCATCTGTCCCTGAAGCGGAGCGGATATTTTGTCCGGATGCCAGAATTTTACTCTTCCGGCTGGAAAGCATACTGCCGAGGCATGCTGAAGCAATAATTGCCCCCACTTGGTCTCCGTCGCGTTATTAACCAGAACCACCGCCTGGGATACTTCGCCGGCAACGACGTGTGAGACAAGTTTCTCTATGAATTTTTGAATATATGGCTGGGCATAAGGCGGATTCATAAATATTCGACCATGCCATTTTTTAATCAAACCATCGTCCTCCTGACTGAAGAATTCCGTTGCCCTAACTATTTCATTTGCTGTTTGGCATGACGCCGGATCAAGGTCGATGCCTCCCGTCACATTGCGGATTAGCTCTATATATTCTTTTGGCGTGTACCATTCGTTGTCTCCGGCATTTTGGGCGACGTGCGGCGCAGTAGTAATCTCCCGCATCGCATCCGCAGATGTGATCTTTCCATCCTTAAGTTGTTCCGCTAGATCGGGTCGTTCGCGCTGCAGACGCTCCATGCGTTCAACGGTTCCGCGATTGGTTTTGCTCGCAGTCGCCAGTTCCGTGCTGCCTACACCTCGAGGCGCAGCGGAAGACCGTCCACAATCTGTGGACGGTCTATCATCTAATGGTTGAGGCTTGCCTTTTTTCAATTCGCTGCGCGACTGATTGGCCCGTTTCTGAACACGCTTATTGATTGCGTCCCATTCTCCCGAGCGCTGCGAGCAGGATCTCCAGATTAAGTATCGTTGATCCTGTGTCAGGTCTCTGCGTTCGCCATTGAGGCTCCAGACATAGGCATAAGGATTTACTTCTTCCGGCAGAGTCTCAAACTTCGGTTCAACGCCAGCGTTTAAGCAAGCCAGATAGCGGTTGCGTCCGTCGAGGATTTTTCCGCCAAGCGTCCGGATTGCTTCCTGTTGTCCGCGTTGTTTGATGTCCTCGGCCAGTTCTTTCAGACGCTCCTCGGAAAGAAGCGGAAACTGCTGTGCGGCGTCATGAAATTCCAATTCAGACATAAATACCTCCTGAAGTTTTTAGTGGCAGTAAATGGGACAGAAAAGTTTTGCGTTCGCTAACCTGGCGCTTCTGCGCGCAGTTTCTTATGCCCCAGGCATCCCCGATAATGATGGCTGTTTTTTGAGCGCGGGTGACTCCGGTATAGAATAAATTGCGATGATGCATGAACGAGCTTGACTTATGAAGAATCACTATTGCGCAGGGAAATTCCGAGCCTTGAGCTTTGTGCAGGCTTAAACAGTATGCTAATTGGATGTCCCGCATCTCGGAACTGCCCTTTTCGATTTCCACTTCTTTTCCATCAAAATTGATTCTGAGATTGCCCCGCTCATCCAAGCTTGTGATATACCCGATCGTTCCGTTCATTACTTCAATGTCGTAGTTGTTTCTGGTCTGAATAACCTTGTCATGAAAAAGAAAACCTGGACGTCTGTTCGGCAATACGGGTGGCGCATGCACACCCCACAATTTCTTCTGTATCACCCGTTGAATCGCGATGTTTAGTTCCCGTGTCCCGAGCGGCCCTTTGTGTGTAGGAGTGAGTATTTGAACATCCTTGACGAGATCGAATCCGAAGCCCTGGAGCTGTTCATCTACAAGCTTGCATAAGATTTTTTTAGCTTCGTCCGCGGATGTATATTTATTAAGCAGATACCAGTCGCGACAGCGATTTTTATTTGGCGCGCTGGTGGGACGAACCTCGCCATTTAGAATGGCCATGCTGTTTTCTTTCAATGCCCCGGCTTGGCGCATTACTTCATCGAGGATAGTGGATGGAATAACCTGCGATTGAATCAGATCGCGAAGGATGTTTCCCGGCCCAACAGGCGGCAATTGGTTATGATCGCCAACAAGGACAACCGAGGTTTTATCCAGATCGATTGCTTTGAAGAGTTGCCAGGCGAGAGAGATATCTATCATAGAGCACTCGTCCAATATGAGAATGTCCGTTTCTATTTTCTCAACGGAAAAATCTTTCCCGTCATAGCCAAGCAGTCGATGGATAGTCTTTGCTTCTATCCCCACCACTTCCTCAAGACGTTTTGCGGCTTTGCCGGTGGGCGCGGCAAGGATGATCTTTTTCCTGGTATCTTTAGCAATATTCACTATCGCGCTTACCAGAAATGTCTTTCCGGTTCCAGCTCCGCCTGAGACTAAACTCATCCTTTTGAATGTCGCGTTGTTAACAGCAAGAGCCTGCTTATGATTCAGCGTTTCAGATGCCTTCATTACTTCTCTGGAAGTAGCGTAAGAAAAATAATTACTTGATTTATTTCCATTTTTAAATATTATCGCAAGCTCAGATTCCATTTTCAGGATATTCGGGTTGGCTACCAAAATGCGTCCGCCATGCGACTGGCAAGCCAAGATTTTATCATCTAAAAGGAAATTGAGATGTGTTTCTATTTTCTCTCTGCTGTCAAGGTCGTCCATTATTAAAAGGGCATTTGATCTGTCGATAAGCTCTTCGAATTCTACATAGCAGTCCCCGGAATCCAGAGCCTCATCCACACAAAACTTAATCCCAGCTTTTATCCTTGAAATATGTCCCTTCGGGACTCCCATCTTTCGGGCAATTTTGTCGACTTTTTTGAATGCAAATCCATTGATCTCGCGGATAAGTATATATGGATCGGCCTTTAAAATTTCGAGGCAGTTATTGCCAAGTTTCTCAACCAGCGTTGTCACCTGATGGTGCGTCAGTTCAAATGACGATAGCCACGCTTGAACGGCATTTGTGCTGCGTTTGAGCTGCCACTCTTTTTGAAGAAGCTTTACTTTGGCCAACGATATTTTGCCTGTTTGGGCAAACTTCTCGGGTTCCTTTATAAGAATTGTTTCAAAGTGGGCGCCAAAAGCATCTACAAGAAGCCGAGCCTTTACCGGGCCGATCCCCTTAATATCGGGATGGTTTGCCAAGTAGTTGACAAGGCCGTCAGCATCTAATTCCAAATCATGCTCAATATGCCTCACATAAAATTGACGTCCATATTTTTCATGATGGATCCAGTTCCCAAAGAGGGCAATTTGTTGTCCCTCTTTGGGGTAAATGTTTCCGGCAAAAACAATTAAATGCCCGCTTGGAGTTCTAAGTTTGCCTGCCGAGAAATCCGGAGAGGCGTAGAATACTTTCTCTATCGTTCCGTTGACTTTCGCCGGGGGGCTCATATCATTATTTTTCATTGTTATATTTCCTGTAAATGTGTTTTAGATACTCTTCGGTGAAGCGGCAAGCCGCCTGTCGATCGCCGCAGAAAAATACCGGAATTCTGAAATTGACTGTAATCACAATGGCAATTGCCAGCAGGGAATTTGGATGCGCTCCGCTTTGGTAATTTCCCTTGAGCACATCGCGAAGGCTTCCTTCAACGACAACGCAGGCATGGTCATAATTCTTTAAAAGAAGCAACTCTTTATAGAACCGTTTCCTGCCTCGGATAACAGTCTTTACAAAATCTTCCAGCGACTTCCTCTCCACCGCCACCCGGGTCTCGAATCCCTCGATCGAATAATCCCCGGCATCCAGTTTCTTTTTGATTGAGGGGCAGGAAAAGGAGTACTCTTCCTGCTCCCTCGAGTCGATTATAATTTTGAAATTATGATGCATGACATCCCGTTTGAATTTATGAGAATCCTTGCCTTTTCCTGCTTTACCCTGCCGCCAGCGTAAGCGAAAGCGGCAGAACTATGGTGCAGGATTTTATCCTGCCTGCTAAAACGGGATGTCATCGGCAGGTTCATCATCGGAATCAGCTTCATAATCCAGAATATCATCCGTCACAATGCGGCGATTGAAATAAATATTTTCATTATCGCCACGGGTGCGCTTGGTGATTTCGAGTTTTACGTCCAAGAGCTTTTCAAGATTGTCCGGAAGATCGGACAGCTTCTCAAGCTCAAGGCCGCAGGTCATCAGGTCAGATTTTAACCATTTTATATTTTCCTGCGTACCCATCACATTATTGCGCCAAAGAAGGCGTCCTTGATGTGTTGGTCCAAGAATTTTTAATGTCCATTTCAGCATGGGATTGCCGGAAGTTTTGGCTGTTGTCAATTCAATCCGGTCAATAATGGTCTGATATTTTCCGTCCGGCACATTCTCAAAATTGCGTTCCTCAACTTCTGCTGAAGCATACTCCTCATCAAATTGTGAGAGGTCTAAATTGTCATTGTTGTTTTCTGTCATTGTTATGTTCCTTTTTTAATTTTGTATTGTTTGTCAAGTCAGGAGCGATGAAAGTTTTCCTATCCTTGAATTCCTGTCGTTTCCCGCGATTCCAGTTGGCCACGGGGCGAAAATATCCACAGACACGTGAATACACCTCAGTTTTTTCTTCGCACTTAGCCATCGCCAACCTCCTGCTTTGGCAATTCCTTAAGCTCAATTTGGGGATATTTGCCAATAAAACATTTCTTATCCGTGTCAAACCTCCTCAATTGCATGGCGTATTTCTTTTTGCCATAGTAATCATTGAGGCGTCTTAGATCATACAGAGCATCTTTACGGAAGCTGTAAACGATGCTCACGATCTGCCTTGACTTGCGTCCATAAATAACCCATTTCCTGCGGATTATTTTTTGATTTCCTGTTTTTGGGCTTTATTGCCAGACCCGTTAAATGCCTTGATGAATTCCTTGAAATCCAATGGCAGGACTTCCGGCAAACGCCCGGTCCTGTCGCCTGCGTCATAATTCAAATTCGGCTTGGTGCGGATTACGCGACGATAGGTCTGCTTTCCCTTATCATCTTTGTTTGTCTCCAAATCGCAATACAGAATCAAGTCCACCAAGCCCACCACCATCTTCCTTGCTCTGTCTGGCAATGTCGGAACGATGCGGGTATGTTTTCCCGTTCTGGTTTCAATCTCTTTTTCGATGGAATGAGAAATCAAAATCAATCCGTAGGGAAGAAAGGCCAGCTTGTTTATGACTCGTTGAAACTCGTTCATAATAAGCGCGTAAGCCTTTCCATAAGGAAGGTCTGATTCGTGTTCTATTTTATTTTTTTGACAAACGTAGTCTGCGCACATCCGGTACAAATTATCAACTGTGTCGATAACGACGGTTTCAAACGAATGCTTCCCCTCCGCAAGATCTGCGCAGGCCTTTAAAAGCTCCTCCCAGTTAGTAATCGGAACCTGAAAAACCTCAAGGGAATTCAGTCCCGGTTCGCTTGCCAGAAAAATTGCATTTTTAGCTTGGGAACACCAGGTTGACTTTCCGATTTTGCTTGGCCCGTACAAAAGAACGCTCAGGTTTGACGGCGAGAGTTGCGGTTTTGTTTTTTCTTTCGGCAACATATTTCCTCCTTGGTTTGGGTTAAAAAATTGGCTTGTTTTGTGTGTTTAAAACGGATTCCGAAAGTTCGGAGTGCGGAGCTTTTCGCTCATACATATTCTCAATGATATTTGGATTGCCGCCGGAACTGCAAAGCGGATAATAGGCGCACGGGCGATTATATTGAAAACAGCAGCTTGTGTTTCGGTAAAATGCTTTTCTGCGCCTCGCTTCAAGCATTGCCTGAGAGAGTTCCCAAA
>CAZYVR010000204.1:0-10599 GCA_964651145.1 uncultured Victivallales bacterium
TGGCCTTGACTGCCAAGCGTTTCTTTTGAGTGTCTGTTAGCTGAAGTTTTTTGCATTTATATTTGTCGCGAAAAACCTCGCGCATGACTGTGTTTTCTTCCATGCAGTATTCCAGCGACTTCTGAAAATTAACAAACGCGTCTTTAACTGCGTCGTCATTGAGTCCCTGAATTAGCGCCGCAAATTTATCGAATGTGTCTTTTATCATGTATAAAGCTCCATCAGTTCTTGTGTGAGCCAAATATACAATGAATCTGTGCTCAAACAATGCAGATTACTAGTTACGCTCAAAAAGCTGGTTTTTTGAGCCCAATGAATTATGATAGGTTCCAGCTTTTTGAACTCAATGAATTATGACACCTTTGAGTTGTCCGATTTTTCAAGCTCAAACTGCAAACTGCAAGCCTTCTTCTACAAGTATCCAACCCAGATCCAAAAGAGTTTGGGATTCTACATTGATTCTATAATCACTAAAGACCAGCAGGTAACGGGAGGAACCCTGTAAACGCTACAGTTCCCTTCGTCTCTATCTTTCAGTAGGGTCACGGGCTCCAAAGTGTCGCTGTCCGCATTTATTATAACTACTCGGGAAATACTGCGATTGTTCCTTATTTTTAATGTGACATTTTGCGCTAGCGGCGGAATTTCTTTTTGTCCTAAAATCGTTCCATTGGAAGGAAGATTCAGTAGATTGATGACTGTTTGCTTTTTTCCGTTATCAAGTTTTCGCTCATACACCAGCTTATCCCAAAAAAGCGGCCTCGAAGCAGAAACGCTGAAATCATTGCCGGGATCATATTTCCATTTCAGTTTAGGATCCCAGAGGTAATACGAAAATCGCGCCATGAAGCGGTTGTACTTGATGAATTGTTCGGATGCGGGAGATTCAGATCCATCGCTCCAGGCCCCGCCATATCCGGCAAAGTGGTCATTGAGCTTTGTTCTTGACGCAAATATCAGGGCCATGTATGGACGCGAAAACGCCACAGAATATTCATCGTAGAAAGGAGTCACAATATAGGCCCATGACATAAGAGGGCGTCCTGTGACTTCGACAACGCTGTTAAGGGCAAGGGACATTTTTTCATAAGTCAAAGGGTAGCGTCCGTCCCGCGGTTCGTGATGCGAATCTATTTCCAATGTGTAAAGGTCGACCAGTTCGCTGTATTTTTTTATCTTCATGCGCTCTGCGTTTGCCTTTATCCATGGATACATTTTTGCTGGTTCAAGTTTAACTCCGTTATGTGTGATGCTTGTGGCGTTTTGGGACAAAAAGCAAAAGTCGGGATTGATTGCTTTTGTCAGCTTGCGCGCTTCCTCAAGATGTTTATATCCCACTTCGCCGACAGTCAGATCAGTGAGCTGTTTTCCATTTTTATCCATTCCTTCAGCTGTGCGTATATGACATGCAATCGCGCTGTCCATGAGAACGCCGTCCCAGCCGAACATCTTAACTGAATTGGCCATTTCTTTCGCAAAAAGATCTGCGATTTTGATGGAGTTAGGAGCGAACATGCCTTTGTCTTTAAAATAATGCGCATAAGGAGTCTTTCCGTTATCCAGCCATGTCTGGTAAGTCTGCCAATCTTCAGGCCCTTCCGCCGCTGACGTCTCGTTGTAGGCCACATATTTCATGCCGTTCTTATGAAGAGCTCTGCCCCAGGCTTGCAAGCGTTCCTTGGATATATAAAATCTGGGAGCAGGTTTTTTATATTGATACTGATAGAGCCATTTATTTTCTTTCGGAGCAAGAACATATGGTTTGGGCGAGAACGTGAACATCTCAAGAGCGTTAAGATAAGCGGATCTCATCTGAGAAATTCGCTCTTCAATGTTTGCGTCTGGATACTCGGGGCTTGTAAGGTTCTTTGTGCCGATGCACACCATCCGCATTACATTTATCCAATTTTTTGCAATATCAAAAAAGGTGTCTTTTTCTGCAATAAGCCTTCCTCGCTCATCAACAAAACGAACCCATGCGCGGTGTCCAAAAACATTCTTGTCAGCCCATAGCCACTCTATTTTTATTTTTTGTGTTTTTCCTGTTGACGCTACTTTTTTAGATGTGGCTAAAAAGGGTTTCTCCAATGCTCTCTCGACCCATATTTGAATGTCCAAATTCTTGTCGGAGTTGTCTTGATGATTTCCTTTTGCTGTAAATTCGACCAGAAAGTTCACGGGCTTTCCGGGTTTGTAGATTGCCCTGTCGGTTTGAAAGTTTTTGATTTTTATAGAGCTTGGATAAACGACACCAGCATAGCTGGCAAAACACATAGCTCCCAATATTACCCCTGTAATTTTCTTTTTCAGATGGAACATGTTTTCTCCTTTTTTTAGTTTTTATCTCAATTTTTCAAATTCATCAAGCATTGCCATAAAATTGTCGTATTTTGTCCCGAAAGCGATTGAATGACTTGGTCCCAGGATAAATCCTTCAGCTTTTTTAGCGGCTTCTATATCTTTTCTTACAGCTTTTCTTGTGTCATCCGGCGTTCCGCCAATGAGCGCTTCAAGCGGTATAGCGCCCCAAATACAAATTTGGTCGCCATGTTTTTTCGCAAGCGTTTCTATGCTGATATCCTTGGCGTTCGTCTGAATCGACTCATAGGCGTCAATCCCGGAATCAATAATCATATCCATTAGCGGCATTGTGTTGCCACAGCTGTGAAAAGTCACTTGAGGCGCATATTTTTTTACATTGGAGATTCTTTCTTTCAGGAAAGGGTAACAAAGTTCGCGAAACATGTCGGGCGATATTAAAGGAGCGTCTGTTCCACCGAAGTCCTGCTCCATGTGGACGCCGTCAATTCCGTCTCTTATGTAGAATTGATCAAGATGGTTTTGGATAAATACTTTTTGGCGATTGCAGGCCATTATTACTTCTGGCTGCAAAGCCAAAGTCATCATGCCATTTTCCATTCCTCCAAGAAGTGTCAGAGCTGTTATTCCTCCTGTATAGCCAGCTATATATCTATCTTTTCCGAAAGTTTCCACAAGATGATCCAAAAGCTCGAATATGCTTGGATCAGGCGGCTCGGGCAAAGTCCTGTTTTCAAACATCTCCTTGTTATATTCAAGCAAGTCATCGTCTGAATCTACGCTCTTTATCTGTTTGAAGCTGTTGCTTTCAGGGCCCATCTGATATGCGTTGCCTTTGGAGTCCTCATAAATGTCATCGGATATTTTCTGCGGCGGATCCTCGGGGACATATCCCCTGGGCTCCACAATTTTTGTCTCCTTAAATGTTATAAGATCCACGCAATCGAGTTTATTATATAGATCCGTCAAATCCTGTTTCATGCTTTCAACGACTTCGTCTCTTTTTCCTTGCCAGATAGCGGGATAGTACTCGCAGGGATTTCGGAGAAATGTTTTTCGTCCAATAATTCTCGATATCAGATCGTGATCTATCAGATAAAGCCCCAAGGGGATTCTATCGACAGCCTTTAAGGCAATAGCATTCTTTGTTCTCTCTTTAGAATTCATTTCCCCACCTTAAAAATTGATATATTCTCTGTTTGCTGCAATAAGTTCATCCGCCATTTTCCTGATGCTCTGAGGCGTCATTGAGGCGCATTGAGGGTCGTGGTATAGAGCCTGCATTAGAAAATTTTTATCTTTGTTAATTACGCCATCGACAATCCATTTCTGACATATGGCCTGTGGGCGCATTGCCTCCAGCAGATATTCAGGAATATCGCCGACAATGCATGGGTGCACGCCAAGCCCGTCGATAGAGCCCATCGTTTCAACACAGGTGCCAAGAGGCAAGCCCGGTATTTGGCCAGTGTTCAGGTGGTTTACCGCGTCCATGAAAGGCTTGTTATTTATGTAGGCCTTTATCATTTCCGCCGCTGTTTCCGTGCTTCGCTTTGGCATGTCGTCTTTCTGGTTTATCATATTCAGAATATGTTCTTCCCGCGATGCCATATTTTTAACTCTGTCCTTATGTTCAGTGCGGTAGATATTGCAGTATTTTATTGTGTCATAGCTATCGCCTTTGTTATTGTCTTTTTTATAGCGTTCAGGGAAATTGGATAGGGTATAAGGAAGAAATTCGGCTGTATGCCTGTCTCCGGCATATGGAAGAAATCCATAAGTTTCGTAGAGTGTTTCCATGAGGCCTGAGCCAAAATAAATGCTTACTTTCCCATTTTCATCCAAATCGTTTTTGGGCATCAAGTCGGCGATGGAACCATTTTTGATTTTTTCTTTAAGCAATTTATAGCCGTTCTTCCCTTTTATGCTGAAATCGGTTATCCAATGGAAATGATTCATACCCGCGATCTCAACGGATATATCGTTCCAGTTTTCCAGCTCAAACATATACTGGATTCTGTCCTTTGTTTGATGATAAGAGTGACAAAGCCCTACAGACGGATTGGCGCAGCATTTCTGGATCGTTGCTGTGAGGGCTGACATGGGGTTCGTGTAATTGGCTATAAATGCGTTTGGGCACAGTTCTTGGAAATCGCGAGCAAACTCCATAAAAACGGGAATATTGCGAATAGACCTTGACCAGCCGGAAGGGCCCGCGGTGTCACCGACAGTGGCAAATATTCCGTATTTTTCAGGGATTCCGATATCATGTTTCATCATATCCAGTCCGCCAGTGGAAATTGTTATAAGCGCGGCATCGACATCTTTCAGCGCTTCCCGCCGGTCAGTGAATACATAGTAGTCGTCATTCCGGTTGTGATGTTTGTTAGCGGCTTCTCCCCATGACTTGCATAATTCAAGCGCTTTCGGATCAATGTCGATAAGTCTGAATTCGATTTTTTCTTCAAAGACATCTACCAGATCAGTAACAATCCCGGGTGTCCAGTATGTGCTTGAACCAAGTATCGCTATTGTTGCCATTTTAATATTTCCTTACCTTTTAGATTTAATTGTACAAAATCAGTATTGCCCGGAGCCTTCATAGCCGTCTACATTTCCGCCGCGATAGCTCCTTATGTCAGGATCTTTGTGAAGTTGAGCATGCCCGTCAAAGTGGAGGAAATTTGCGCCTCCGTGGAACATTGTTGGGGCTCTAAAAGTTTCAACCTCCTGTTGGTAAAACAGCGCGCCCCAAAAAGTTGTGGCGGTGTCATTGGCAGGTTTGCCGCATCCCCAGTAGACAGTCCAGCTCGGATATCTG
Organism: uncultured Victivallales bacterium; assembly: GCA_964651145.1. Lineage (GTDB taxonomy): Bacteria > Verrucomicrobiota > Lentisphaeria > Victivallales > GWF2-45-14 > CAZYVR01. The sequence goes on from CAZYVR010000204.1 coordinate 5,141, forward strand.
ATAGAAGAACATTTGCCTCCCGCCCAGAAATTCGAGTTTCCTTCATTGTTTGCATTGAACACATTGCTTAATGACAGACTTGAGCGTATTCCCGCGCCATTGCCTTTTGCCATAGAGCCGTAACTTTCGGTGTAACGGCTGCTATAAACAGCCATGTATTCAGGGCACCAGAAAGCAGCGCGGGGTTTTCCTGGGTCGGGTATGGAAGAATTAGCCGCGCATTGAGTATAGCCCAAATAGGGAGAAACAATCGCTTGATACCCATTCCTGTAATCGCTGGAGGGCTTTCTGAAGTTTACAACAGTGAAACCGTTATTGTCTGTGGAATACATTGCAGATGCGTTGCCCATTTGCTTTAAGTTGTTTGTGCAAGCTATTCTGTTTGCGGTTCTCTTGGCCCTTTGAAGGGCGGGTAAAAGCATGCTTGCCAGTATTGCTATGATGGCGATTACAACGAGCAGTTCGATGAGTGTGAAACGTTTTCTGCTATTCATTGTTCTATCTCCTGTTTAAGCCATTTGTCCGGGCACGAGTTTTCATCAACAAACAATATCCCCTCATTTTTCAATAAAATAGATGCAGGCAAAGCTTCTGTTGCCTCTTTTGTTTGAGCTACTTTCGTTATTATTTCTTTTTTTAATCCAAGGGGAACCATTGTGTAACAGAACTTTGCCGAAAGAATTGCCGGGATAGTCATTGTTATGCCTTTTTCCGGGATATAACCCAAGCTCTTAAAATTCGGGTCTTCGCGGAGTTGCTTTTTTGACTGTTCCGCCACATTTACAAGTCTTACCCATTTTGAATCATTGAAATCTGTGTCAAACGGCTCGTCAAGGGCCAAGTGACCGGACGTGCCTATGCCCTGGCATAAAATATCGATGGGCTTTTCTCTTAAAAGGGCTTCGAAGCGCTTGCATTCGGCTTCAGGGTCCGGAGCGTTAAAATTCACGAGGTTGACTTTTTTAGGTGCGACCTTTTGGTACAATTCCTTTGTTGTTTGATAGCCGCATGAAAACTTCTCCGGCATCCGAATGTCCCAAAAATCATCAATGTTAAAGCAGGTCACTCTTTGCCAATCTATCCCATTTTCCAATGCAAGAGCATTAAGAAAGGAGCTTTGGCTTTCGCCTGCGGCAAGCACGCACCTTATTTCTTTTTGGACTGCCAAAAGTTCCTTTATTTTAGCCGCAACTTTACTGGCTGACTTTGCTCCCAAGTCATTGTTGTCTTCGCAGATTACAACTTTTGTCTTGCCATACATAATACTCATTTATTTAATCCTGATATGTTATTTTTATTTCACCTATCCCCATAAAACCCAATGATTTTCTAAAAACAAAGGCCGTTTGAAACTCTTCAAGAGAATTCTTCATCGGGCCGCCCAGCGCCTTGCAATTGAATACTAACTTAGATTCCTTATATAATTCCTGAGAGCCATCGGCTTTAATTATCCATTTATATTGCATTGGCGTATTATATTCAAAAAACACGCTTGATTCACTATGGGCGCGAAAAGTTTTATTTCCTGTTTTTCTTGTCATATATACCGGCTTCCATGGGCCTATCCTAAGAAATATCCAATTCTTGTGAGATTGGAGAAGTTTTAATTCAAAATTGCAATTTATTTCTGACGCTTTTGCAAGAAGAAAAAATTCAATCACAATATTTCCGGCATGTTCTCCATCAGCCTTAAGCTTTTTGCTTATGCGACCCCATCCGAAAACTTTATTCTTGTCGCTCTTGAAACAAAGAAAATTTTTGTCATTGACTTTTTGAATAAAGGCAGGGGCGTTGGCTGGCTCTATTTTCCAGTTTTCCTTAACAGTATGCAGCGGTTCAGGAAAATTCTCTGTTAATAAAACCATTCCATTTGAGGCTGTCTTTTTAAGCGCGTTCTTTTTATGAACTTTGTCGTATCCGCCACTTCCACCTCTCAAGTCAAGAGCAAATACGCCAGTTTGATTCTGGTTGAAATATGATGTTCCAACAACGTTTATTTTGCATTTTATGCTTTCGCCTTTCTTCAGAGGGCGAGATATATATAAAGACTCATCTTTGCCGTATACTTTCAAATCGTCAGCGCCTTTTACTTCGATTGCCTTAACCGTCCATGCGTCGCCGTGAGTTATTGAGCATTCGATCCCGTGCCCGCTATTGTTGCTTATGCGTCCTGCTGAGTTGAGGAATTTCAACGGAATGCTTGTTTCGCCACACTCAATCGTCATTTTTGGGGGAGACAGCAGCAACGGCCCGGGAATTTCAATTTGGGCGGAATAGGCTCCTCCTGTTCCATTGGAGTCAACTGCCTGGACGCGGTAAAATGGATACATTTTCTTTGAATCTTCAAAATTTATTGATATATGATTTTGATTGGTTTCAGCGATAAGGTTCGGCGGCGTTGCCCTGTAGTCGGCTTTCCCTTTTTTATAGGAAAACATCATTTGACGCTTATTTAAGCTAGGGGTGAAACCGCGATATTTGCTGCCGTATATGCGGTATTTGGGAGACGTCGATTTTTCGCCATTTACTTGCCAGGAAATGTCTATTCTACGATTTACTTTATCTATGTTTACTTTTTCAACAACCGGCATTCCGGGTGCTTCAATAGAAAAGCTCCAAGATTCAGACCAGGGACTCCAACAACCTTTTTCGTTTCTTGCCCTGACACGCCAATAGTATTTGGCACCTGGATTAAACAGACCATAATGCGGAGTCGCAAATCCACATTTCCCTCTATGTTTTGTATAGGACAATAATACGTCGAAGTTTGAGGAGAAGGTCCATTTGAAATCAGAATATTCGCTCAATTGGAACTGATAATCAACAATACTGTCTCCGGCAGAAGCTTTTGTCGGTTCCCATTTAAAAACGATATTGCTGCCTTTTACAATTTCTCCTTTTTTCGGAAAGACAGGCGCAAATGGTTTTTCCGGGCGCAGAATGCCGTCTTTCTCCTGCCAAGCCACTTTTATTTCAACATTGCGCTTGGGGGAATCATCTCTGTAGTTGAATTTATTTTGGGCAAGCCGCAATTCAGGGAGAGCTCGTGGAGCAGTCTGGAAATCTAACTTAAAGCTGATAGGTTTTTGAACTAATTTCAAGATATCGTCCGATTCAATTTTTACCCATAATTGGTACGAAGGAGGGAGATGTCTCGGGGAGCCTGTGGTTTTCAAAAAATCATCGTTGAGGAGCCCTTCGTTAAGTATTTTTTTGTCGGTTTGTTTAAATGTTTTTCCATCGCGCGAAAGCGAGACCTTTATCGGCGTGTCTGATAATGTTTTAATGGAAACTCCAGCGATAGGATAAGGCAATTTAAAGGGAATCGCCAGCGACTGTTTCTTGATGATTTTTTTGCTATACGCTGGAAGCAACGTATACAGCCATTCTCCGTGAAAGTTTTTATTGCCTCTGTCTCTTTTGCCATCGTCATTGTATCTTGCCAAAGGTTTTAAGCGTTGCCGCCAAATCCACGTTATCTTTTCGTTTGGCCTCAGATTAAAAGCCATTGTATGAAGTTTTCCGGGGGGTTGATGATTTCTGTCGCGTCTGCCACGATACCAAAAAAGGGCTGCTGTCACATCATCGCGCGTCTTTGCCCACCCCCAGTTTTTTAAGCCATAGGAATGAGTCCTTTTAAGCAAGTAAGGATCTCTGACAAAATTCTCTTCTCCGGCCACATTTTTATTGTCGCTTTTAAGAGCTATAATAAATTCGTCGCCGTCCAGATAATGAAAACTATTGTCGTAAAAAACCTCCATTGTTGAATGTCCGTAAGGATGTCCTGCTCGCGTTTTCAAACCTGCGCGTTGAAACAGCGCTGTGAGAGCTGTGGCATTGTTGCCGCAAATACCATAGCCATACGCATTATAAAGCTTTACTGGATCTATATTGTCTGATGTCCCGTGATATTCATGGAAATAATGTTTCTTGTTGAATTCATATACTAACCTGGCTTTTTCTGAATCAGAGGCGTTTGCTGGCATTATGCTTTTTATTATAGAGTCTGCGGAAAAAAAATCGATCCCATTGTCCAGCGTCAGCCAGGGATTCTTGACGATTGAATTGCCCTTGTTTTCAATGCTGATAAATTTGTTGTTAAAGAATACCTGTTTCCATGGGAAATAACATCCGGGCGGGTCCGCATACATGCTTCCATCAACACTGCCGCCAACATGAACATCAAAAGAAAAGGGTTCGTTTATTGTAAGTCTGCCCTTGCAGTCAAGAGCAACATCTTTTTCTTTTGCTTCAAGCGCACTCAAAGCTATAGACAGATATATAAATGTTACAAGCGCTCCCAGTTTCTGCATTAAAAACTTTCCTTTTATGTTGATGTTACTATCTGATAGTCTTCCTGAGCCGTTTCTATTACGTGTTGTTTTATAGTAGGCGTCATTCCAGTCTTCATCCAATCTGAGATCAATTCAGCGGCTAATGTCGCGCGTTGACCAGTCTTGGATTGGACAAGAAGCACAAACTTTGAGTGAACAGGCATGCGGAAATCTTCAATAAGGAGAATTTGATCTTCTATTACATTTCCTTCACGCAAAAGTTTTTTTCTATGCTTTTCCCCATTAACCACGAAGAGGGCATTTTTCAGGCTAATATCGTTCTTGGAAACGGAAACAAGTGTATTTTCATTCTTTAATTGTTTGAAAGTTATGTCGCCGGAAGTTTCAAAATCAACAAAATAGACTTTCTTGTAACTCTTTTTATTTGCGAAATCCAGGATTCCGCGATTGATATTCCTTTTGCTTACAGAAATGCTTGGAATTATGTCGCTCTCAATTTTCCCAAGAATAATAAGAGGAATTCCTGTCTGTTTATGAAATTTAATCAGTTTTTTTTCTTCGCCTTGAATAAAATTTGAGACAACTCCTCCGATAAGACGGTCTTCAAGCAACTCATTCAAGCGCTTTATCTGTTCTTCATGTTCATAATAAGGTAGAAAAAGCATTTCAAAACCAAGTTTATGCAAGCTCATTGCCGCTTGTGGAAGGATATCATGCAAATACAAATTTATCACATCTTCTGATTCGCAGTCGATTCGCAAAGAAACCGCAACAACTGGAGTTACGCCGGATTTCATCGCTTGAGCGAGGCGATTTGGGCGATACCCCAATTCTTTGGCTACCCTTAAGACGTTTCTGCGCGTTTCAAGAGAATATGCGACGGTGCCGTCTTTCTTATTTCTTAATGCCGCTGACGCGACTGTTGGAGAAATAGCGCACTTTTGAGCGATGTCTTTTATTGTAGTTCTTCGCATATATTCCCAAATGTTTAATTCAACGTTGAATTGATTATAGTGCCATTTCCTTTTCCTGTCAATTCTCTAAGTTGAAATTCGGGAAAATTTCTCAAATGTCGAAAACTGAACAGAGGTTTGTTTTTGCGTTGCATGCCTGAGGATGCGCAACTTTCGAACTCGCACTATTTTTTTGCTTTTCTAGATTCAA
>CAZYVR010000205.1:0-10516 GCA_964651145.1 uncultured Victivallales bacterium
AAGCCTGCGGCTTGTTGGGGCGCGAAGCGACAACAAGCTTTATTTCGTTACAGCGACAGCTCCCGGGACTTTTGGCGGAGCCGTCGAACTACTCGGTATCTCCTGAAAAACATTGATAACTGTTTAGTTTATTTTGAATAGCCTCCTTAATATTCCCTCAAAAAAGTTCTGGCAGGTTAATCTTAAAGTTTTAGAAATGAAAAGACAAGCGGACTGAAATAAAAGCAAAAATAAGAAAGCCTGAAAAAAAGAAAATTATTTCAATGAAAAATAGTTTAGTGGGCGCGACAGCGCAGGTGACGCATCTGAGGCAACTTATTGCAATGCGAAGCAGAAATAAGCTGAATGTTGTTGCCTCGACTGCGTCTTTGACTTTTGGCAGGGCCATCTAATGCCTTACTTCATTGCAATATTCATTTGCATTGGAAAACATTGAAGGTTAATGTTTAAAAATATTTGCTAAAATATACAACATAAAACGGGGGGTTTTTTATGACGCTTAATCTAATAGACTCAGATTCCGCCAAAAATGCAAAAGTGGATGAATTAATCCAGCGGTTAGGCTCAAACAAAGAGAAAGGCTTGTCCTGCGAGGAAGTCCAAAAGCGGCTGACCGATTACGGGCCCAATGAAATTCCAGAGAAAAAGAATAATCCACTGCTTAAATTGCTTAAAACATTTTGGGGCCCAATTCCGGTAATGATCGAGGCCGCGGCTATTCTCAGCGCCATAACTGAGGCATGGAACGATTTCTTTGTTATTCTTTTTCTCCTTCTCTTAAATGGAATGATTGAATTTATCCAGTCCCGCAAAGCGGACAACGCCATCGCCATGCTGAAAGCCAGCCTGGCAAGCAAAACGCGCGCTCTTCGCGACGGAACTTGGAAAGAAATAGAAGCAAAAGACCTTGTTCCTGGCGACATTGTTCGCGTCAGACTCGGCGATATTATGCCCGCCGATGTAAAACTGGCCCAAGGCGACTATTTGCTAGTGGACGAAGCCGCGCTGACAGGCGAATCGCTCCCTGTTGAAAAACACGAGGGCGACATTGCGTATTCCGGCTCAATAGCTAAGCAAGGCGAAATGAATTGCCTGGTCTACGGGACAGCCCTTAACACATTTTTTGGAAGAACAGCCAAACTAGTGGCCAGCGCAAAGACAAAGAGCCACTTCCAGGAAGCAGTTCTGAAAATAGGACAATATTTAATTGTTCTCAATTTCGTTCTTATTGCGGTTGTCTTGCTTGACGCATTGTTCTTTGGGAAGCACGGCATCAAATGGTGGCATGAAATAACTTTCTGCTTAGTTTTGACGGTGGCGGCAATTCCGGCGGCAATGCCTGCGGTGCTGAGCGTCACAATGGCAATCGGAGCGGTGGTGCTGTCTCGCAAAAAAGCCATCATCAGCAAGCTTATGGCCATTGAAGAAATGGCTGGAATGGATGTGCTTTGTTCCGACAAAACTGGAACCATCACCAAAAATCAGCTTACAGTAACCGGGTTTACTCCCGTTGGCAATTTTAAGGACGAAGACATAAAACTCTATGCGGCTCTCTCCTCAAAAGCCGAAAACAACGACCCAATAGATATGGCAGTCATAGAAAAAGTTGACGCCAGCGAAGAACTTTCAGCAAAAAAAGACAAATGCAAGGAAATATACTTCAAGCCTTTTGACCCGGTATCCAAGCGAACCGAGGCTAAAATCAGCTCTCCACATGGCGAAATCCTAGTCAGCAAAGGCGCGCCGCAAGTCATTCTGGAGCTTGCTGAAAACAAGGATGAACTCAAAGACTCCATCACTAAAATGGTTGAAGAAGCAGGAGCAAAAGGCTACAGAACCCTTGGCGTAGGAAAAACAGACTCCAAGGGCAAATGGCATTATGTAGGCCTTATCGACCTGATGGACCCGCCTCGCGACGACTCAGCGGCTACAATAAAAAAAGCCAATGAGCTTGGCGTTAAAGTCAAAATGATAACAGGCGACCACGGAGCCATAGCCAAAGAGACATGCCGTCAGGTTGGCATAGGCGCGAATATCTACGAGGCCAGCGCGCTGAATGGTCTTTCGGACAGAAAAGCCACCAAGCTGGTGGAAGAGGCCGATGGCTTCAGTCAGGTGTTCCCTGAGCATAAATATGAAATAGTCGAGCTTCTCCAGAAAAACGGACACATCGTAGGCATGACCGGAGACGGAGTCAACGACGCCCCTGCCCTGAAAAAAGCCGACGCCGGAACGGCTGTGGACGGAGCCACGGACGCTGCAAAATCAGCGGCGGACATCGTTCTTACCGCGCCCGGCCTTTCAGTTATTGTTGACGCAATAATCGAGGCCAGAAAAATATTCCAGCGCATGCAGAGCTATGCTATTTACCGTATTGGCGAGACTATAGATGTGCTGTTCTTCACTGTAATAGCCATACTGGTCTGGGACAAATTCCCGGTGGCTCCGATTATGATTATCCTGCTGGCGGTCTTCAATGACTTCCCCATTATGGCAATAGCATCCGACAAGGTCAAATACTCACAGTTGCCGGAAAAATGGAATATGCGAAAAGTCATAGGGATATCCTCAATTGTCGGCTTCCTCGACGTGGCGTTCACCTTGGCTCTCTTTGCTTTCTGCTACAACTTCCTGCTGAAAGACATCATGGCTCCGCAGGCAGTGCACGAAGTAAAAGAAGTGTTGGTCAATAATTATCAGCATTGCGCTGAATGGATAAAAAACATTTTGCCATCGCTAACATACAAACAATTGCAGACTGTGGCTTTTCTGCAATTGCTTATTGCCGGCAATCTTACTATTTTCGTATGCCGAACAGTCGGGCACTTTTGGACAATTGCCCCAGGAAAAGGCCTTTTCTGGGCCTCTCTTGTTTCCAAAGTCATTGTCTCGCTAATATGCTGGGATTGGGCTGGAGCCTCATTCGGCGGATGCTGGGGACTTATTCCTCCAATCACATGGAACTTCATCGTTCTGGTATGGGTTTACGCCTTTATAGAACGCATGATTATCTCAGACTTGATAAAAGTTTGGGCTTACAAACTGTTTGACCATGCCGGACTTCGCTTCCACAGATTCGGCAGAATCCATAAATAACAATAAATGGGGGCTTAATTGAAGTTTTTGCCTGATTAAGCCCCTGATAAGTATTGCGGATTTCCTTAAAAGTTGCTATACTGTATAGTAGGGATAAATAGAGAATCTAAAGAGCGGAGGGGGATATGAAAATCAAATTAATTCTGGCGGAAAAGAAAAATCGCAAAAATATTGCGGCAATATCTTCGGAGGCAACGCTCCAAGAAGCGGCAGTAGCTCTTTGCGACCACGGCATCGGAGCTATTCTGGTGGTTGAGCAAAATGATCCTGACAAGCATATAGGGATTATTTCCGAACGCGACATTCTCAAAAGATGCTGCACCGACAATGATTTTAGAAAAGTAAAAGTCGCTGACGCCATGACGCGCGACCTTCTGGTGGCAAAAGAAGACGACGATGTGGAATATGTGATGAGAATAATGTCCCAAAGGCATATAAGGCACCTGCCTGTCATTGATGAAAAGTCAAAGATTGTGGGCGTCATTTCAATTCGCGATATTATTAAATCTATGCTTGAGGAAGACAAAATAACAATCCGGCATCTCAGTGATTATGTCAGCGGCTCTCGTATGAGCGAAGTTTATTAAACCTCATTCATTTGCCAAAGAATTGTTGAAATCTACCTTGCCAAGGGGGACACTTGAAAAAGATATTAATAGTGGATGACGATAAAATTTCGCGTGAAATATTTCAGGAATATCTTAAAGATTTCAGCGAATCGCTCATTATGTTTGAAGACGGGAAATGCGCTTATGAAAAATTATCCTCAGAAAATAAGATTTCTCTTGTAATCACAGACATAATAATGCCCGAAATGGATGGCTGGGAACTGATAAAGAAAATACGCGGACTCCCAAAACATAAAAAAACGCCTATAATCGTAGTAACATCCGCGGAAGAATTGGACGATATATCCAAGCTTTTCGAACTGGGCGGATTATGGTTTTTCAACAAACCCATAGAAAAAACAAAGCTAATCGAGCTGGTCGGCTCGATTAGCTAATATTAATATTGCCAAGCTAGCCAATAGCCTGACATACAGTGACCGCCGCCACGCCAAAAATATCGTCGGATGAACATCCTCTGGAAAGATCATTTACCGGCTTGGCCAGCCCCTGCAGAATCGGACCGTATGCGTCAGCGCCGGCAAGCCTTTCTGTCAGCTTGTAACAAATATTCCCGCAATTGAGATCGGGAAAGATCAGAATATTTGCTCCGCCTTTGAGCTTGCTTCCTTTGCATTTCTTTTCGGCAATGGCCGGCACTATGGCGGCGTCGCCTTGAACTTCCTGGCTTTCAACCAGAATATCCAATCCCTCAGACTCCACTTTCTCTGTCATCAACTTAGCGGCTTCCTTGACTTTGTCAAGAATCTCATGATCAGCGCTTCCAAAGGTTGAAAAGGAAAGAAAAGCTATTTTAGGAGTTTTCCCAAGAAGCGCGCGATAAGTGTGAGCAGTGGCCAATGCAATGTCCACAAGCTGTCCAGCGTCTGGATTAGGATTGACTCCGCTGTCAGAGTACAATAGCACATCCTCGCCATTGGGGGCGGGATGCGGCAAGTCCATAACAAAGCAACTGCTGCCAGTTTTAATGCCTTCCATAGTGCCAATCACAGTAAAAGCGCCCCTGAGCATATCCGGAGTGGAAGCGATGCTTCCGGCAACCATTCCGTCTACCGCGCCCAGCCTTGTCATCATGCAACCGAAAAAGATGCGGTTTTTCATGACTTCAAGAGCTTTGTCCATAGTCATATTTTTCTTTTTGCGAATCTCACAGAACTCTTCTGCGTACGGAGTCAATAAATCAGACAAAATAGGATCAATGCATTCAAATTTGCGCTCTGATATGCCAGCCTCCTTGCAGGATGCCGCTATTTCCTCTTCCGTGCCGAGAACAACAACGCGCGCAACATTCTCCGCAACTATTTTATTTGCGGCAACCACCACTCTCGGGTCATGCCCCTCGGGAAGAACTATTTTTTTGTCAGCGTTCTGCGCTCTTTCAATAAGTTTGTCAATAATTGGCATTTTCAGGCAACTCCTTGTTTTTATATTTTCAAATTAACATTTATTTAATGGGTTTAAGTTTTGTGGTGCTGGTGGATACTAGTTGAGCTGGATTCTCCTCATGTTTAAGCTCTTCAACCGTTTGCCGCGCAATCATCAATTCTTCATTTGTGGGCATAACCATGGCGATCCAAGAACTGTCCTCTCTGGCAATGATCCCTGCCTTGCCGTAGCACTCAGTGTTTCGCGACTCGTCAAGATGAAGGCCCAAACCGCCAAGCTTGCCGAGGATCTTCTCTCTTACAATGCAACTGTATTCGCCTATTCCGCCGGTAAAAACAAGGGCGTCCGCGCCGCCAAGAAGCGCATAATAGGAGCCGACGTATTTCACGATTCTTCTGACAAACATCCGCAAGGCTCTCAAAGCTTGATTGTCTCCGCCTTCCTGCGCCGCTTCAATAATATCTCTCATATCACCGCTGTTTATTCCGCCAACACCCAGAAGACCGCTTTGTTTATTCAACAACTGATCTATTTCCTGAGGGGTTTTGCCAAGCTCCGCAAGACGTATGATAACGGCAGGATCAATGTCGCCGCAACGAGTGCCCATAACCAGTCCTTCAAGCGGAGTCATTCCCATGGAAGTGTCCAGCACCTGCCCATTGCTTATGGCAGCCATGCTACAGCCGTTGCCCAGATGGCAAGTTATCAGCTTTAGGCTTTTATACGGACGATTAAGAAATTTGGCTGTGGCTCTAGCCACAAAGTGATGCGATGTGCCATGAAAGCCGTACCTTCTTATTCCATATTTTGTGTAAAGTTCATAAGGAACGGCATAAAGGTATGCCTCAGGCGGCATGGACTGATGAAAAGCCGTGTCAAAAATAGCAATATTCGGAACTCCCTGGAAAAATTCTTCACATGCTTCGATCCCGGCAAGATTCGGAGGATTGTGCAAAGGCGCTAGCGGAATGCAATCTTTGATTATGTCTTTGACATTCTGATTCACAAGGATTGGCTTTGTGGCGCGTTCGCCGCCATGAACAACGCGGTGACCAATAGCTTTGACTTCGCTTTTGTCGCTGATTACGCCAATTTCGGGATCCAACAACTTATCGCAAACACTGGCAATAGCTTCAGTGTAATTTTTGATATTCAAATTGCTTTCCGACTTTTTCCCGTCGGCGCGCTTATAAACCAAATTCGGAGAATCGGATCCAAGCCGCTCGACCAGACCCTTTGCAAGCATTTCTTCATTTGCCATCGAAAAAAGAGTGAACTTGAGCGAAGAGCTCCCTGCGTTAATAACCAATACTTTCATATTAAGCCGCCTTTTTTTATATAAACATTATTCTTGTCAAATTCTAACAAAACCCGTCAAATAATTGCATTTTATCAAAAGAAACAATCATCGCATTGTAAAATTAACCACAAGAAAGGGTTATTTTCAAATCATATTCTAAATTATTTAACAAAGAACTGCAAAAAAATTCACAGTGAAAAGGTAAACTTAAAAGGATATTTCTGAAACTTTTCACAAAACCTTTCAAAATATTGCAAAAATAAACTGAAGAAACAAGCGCAAGACACCAATGGTCAACAATCTTTTACAATAAAGGCTCAAGCGAATAAGAGTTCAGAAATACATCCGGATAGTACGACATTTTGGCTTTTCTTAATCCTGGAATCCCAAGGTCCTGTTCACGGTTTATATATTGGCCTTTATTCTTTATGCGCAGGGCTGCTTCCATGTTGATAGTCTGGGATGAACCTTTTGCATTGGCAACGCTCTTTTCAAAGTTAATGATATATGACTTAGCGTCATGGGGGGCAAAAATTGAAAAAGCGATCAATCTGCCTTCATCGACCAAAGTCAATGCTTCGAAGCTCAGCTCCTCAAAATATTTCAGGCACCTGCTCAAAGCAAGCAACTCCTGCTTCATCGTCAAAGAAAGCTCGCCGTGGGCCGCCGCCCATTCTTTTGCAAGGCAAAAACAATCAAGCAACATATCTTTGTCCGGCGCCACACACTTGTAATTTGGATTATTGCGACGAAACTGCGAGACAAGATTTTTCTTTTTCGAAAGCGGCCCCCTTAAAGTCGCCAGCTTTTCCGACAGATAAATATAATCGCCAAAGCCTTCGTTCTTGTGTATTTTAAAAAACTCGTCCAGTCCGGGAATGCCTTCGACATCTTCCTCGCGCAAAAAAGAATATCTTCCCGACAAGCCGGAAGCAATAAAAACTTCTGAAATATTCCGCAACTGCGACGCTGAAATTTTCTCTCCCAACGGCATAAGCAAATAGTCTTCATCCTCTTCGTAAATAAGAAGACGCGAATTTAATTCAGCCCATTTAACAGGAAAAGAATCCTTCCAGACAAAAAGGCTCCTGAAGTTATATTCACAAGAAGAAAGCCCTTTGATTTCCTTCAGGTAATGTTCAAAAATTGGCCTATGCTCAAGCTCCAAAAGCTTAAAATAAGAAAGTTTCAGGCGATTCATATAATAACAATCAGATTGTTTATCTATTTAATGACTGGACTATGCGGAGGCGCCGGAGGCGCATCTTGATCGCATATAGCAATATACAAACTTGCCAGGATATTTCGAATCCAAACTAAAATTATAATGCTTTTATTTTAGATTCAAAGGAAAGGATTACCCTTTCTTTCAGCTCCAATGCTTGTTGAAGGGCCATGACCGGGAAATACCTCCAAATTTTCAGGCAAGGTCAATATTTTTTCCTTAATGGATCTCAAAAGCGTTTCCGCATTGCCGCCTGGCAAATCGGAGCGCCCGATTGAGGAGCTGAAAATAGTGTCTCCTGAAAACAAGGCAGGAAGCTTTTTAAAATAATAACAGACGCCGCCCATCGTATGCCCTGGCGTATGGATGATTTCAAAATCATCTGTGTCTTTCGCGGCAATCGGCTCAGGCAAATCTTTTGCGGGAGGAACAAAAGGCATAAGATGATTGTCTGGACTCTTGTAAAGCGGAAAGTCATCAGGATGCAGACAAACTGTTTTAACGCTCAGGCTGTCCATCACTTCGCGCGTGGCGCTTATATGGTCCACGTGCGCATGAGTGAGCAGGATAATCGCTTCGTCATAATCGAATCCGGCCGCTTTTTTTATTATGTTGTCCGCTTCCGAGCCGGGGTCGATTATGTAAAGCTTTCCGCTTTCTGGAACCGGCACAAGATAACAGTTGACTTCCAACATGCCTACTGATTCTATATCAAATTTTTCTCTAACGCTGCTCATTGAATATTCCTTAATATAAGTTTTAAAAGCCTGCAATCACAATAGCAAATCTAAAACCATAAAAGGACAAAAGCAAAAAAGAGATGAAAATATATCTATTCATAAAACGCCTGTTTATCAAGCAATCAACAAAAAAGGGGCAGCCAAGGTTATTCTGCGGCCTCCATTTTCCATGGTTTGCGCCTGCGGAATTTCTGGTTGAATTTGTTCGTCATTTTGCCTTGTTGCTCTAAATGTATCATGCAGGCTCTTACGCATCCCCGGGCTCCTTCTATAGCCCTTCCGTATCCATATCTCGCGCCGGGACTGGCTATAAACGGATTGTATTCATGGGGCTTTGCATTATGGTCGGCGTATTTTAATTTTTCCCCATCCGGAGCCACGTCGGGAGTTCCTCCCTGAAAAGCCAGCGAGCATTTATGCTCGTCGAGCTTGCCCCATTCTATTGTTTTGTCTTCAATTTTTATTTTTACAGTTTCCGTTTCACTTATCGCTTTTCCTGCGCATGCCTTTGCGCACGCCATGCATCGGTCACAGATTGTTCCTGGCTCCATAAGCGGATCCGGTTCCAGCTCCGCTTCAGTCAAGACGGCGGCAAGCCTGACCCGAGGCCCAAATTCAGGAGTAAGGAACACTTTGCTGTAGCCTATTTCGCCAAAACCAGCAATATACCCGGCAATTCTCATGTGAAGAAACACGTCCGGAGCTGGCTTTTCGGGCGAAACCGGGCGGCTCCAGTCTTTTTTCATTTCTCCGGTTCCGGTACTGATGGCATTCCATGGAAAATCATTTGGCATTGGAATGGCTTCGTAGCCGTTGTCCTCAAATATTTTGCAAAAATTCCAGAGTGTGACAGGCATCTGAACTTTATTGATGGCAGCGTATCCCATTGAAGAATAATTGGCAAAAAGCGTGCCTTCTTCAATGCCGCGCAAAAGCCCTCTGAAAATCCTGAATCCAAGAACTACAATTGACTTGGCTTCCGGCATAATATATCTGGGATCACATTGCTTTGGAGCTCCTTCAAATCGTTCAATATTTCCGATTCCCACTATATCAGCTCCGCACTCTTTTGCAAAACTCTTCACTTCTTTTGCGTTCATGGCAATATTCCTTTTGGAAGTTGGTGTTATGCCTATATTATATTGCGTTTGCCCAAGCGCGTCTTTGAATAATTCAACCAAAGGGTTGCACAATCTTACGATTTTTTATGGAGAGCCATAAACTCAACAGGAGGCATGCCTGAGTGTTTCTTGAAGGCTCTGCTGAAATAATGAATAGTTTCAAATCCAAGGTAGTTTGCAATTTCAGTAATCGACATTTCTGAATATGCGAGGAGGATCTTTGCCTTCTCCAGCCTGAAAACGTTGACATACTGAACAGGGGAATAACCTGTGTTTTCCTTGAACACTTGAGAAAAACGGCTGGTTCCCAAATATGAATTGGCGGCGAGTTCTTCCAATGAAATCTTTCCCCTGTAATGTTTCTCTATGTAACTAAGGGCTTTTGATATGGCTTTTTTTTCGCGACTCTCCGCTTTGGGAGCGGAATCCCAGGCATTCCGCAAAGCAAACGTCAAGATCTCAAGCAGACATGCCTGAACCATCACATTGCCGCCAGGAGTATCTGCGCCAAACTCGCTTTCAAGCCGCGGCCCTATATTTTTGGCATATTCGGAGCCAATGTCTATTTTGCGCCATTCAGAAACATTGCGCCCCAAAATAATTGAAAGGTCTCCGTAGTTTTCCAGCAGCATCGGCAGATTAAATATTTGAATAGCTTTGCATGGCGAACCTTGAGGAATGCTCCATACGTGCAAAAAACCGGGAGGCATAATTGCTATTTCGCCGGAATGCACTTCTATGCTTTTAGAAGCAGAATTAGTAAATTTTATTTTTCCTGAAAGACAAAGCGCAAGCTGAAAAAAATCATGGGAGTGAAAAGAGCCGGAACAATCAGGAGGATAATCGACTATGCTTAACAGCTTGAATGGAGGGAAAAGTTGCCTGTCGTAAAATTTAGTGACAATGTTCATTGCGGCTTCAAGTTAAGATTCCATATTGATTTGTCGGATGAGTTTGTCAAAATTATCGGATGACGGGCGGCGCCGAGAACTCGATAAGATTCCTCGGGCATGGCTGCGTTT
>CAZYVR010000206.1:0-4137 GCA_964651145.1 uncultured Victivallales bacterium
CGGCAAACGCGTTAAGCTCTTCCAGAGTAAAACGGTAATGCCCGCCAGGAGTGACCCCACTGCCCAAGAGTCCCTGCTTCACCCAGTTAGTGAGGCTGGAACGTGACACTCCAAGATATTTGGCGGCTTCATTGGTTTTAAAAAATTTTTTATCCATCTGTTTTCCCATTTCAACTTATTAAAAGAATAATAACCTCATATATGCGCATTGGCAAATAAATTAGAAGAAGACCTATATTCAATTAGCTATTCTTATTCATTTTGCTACTATTGCTTTTTTTATTTTCTAATTTTTTATCTGTTATGCTTATGGGATATAAACATTAAGCGACAGAGCTATCCACCTCAACCTTAATAATTTATAAAAAAAACACCCGATGTGTCAGTTGTTTTTTTTAAAAACAATCACAAAAAGCCTAAATTTATAAACATAAATGTCGATAACCTACAATGATAAAATATGTAAAAAAAGGGGGGGATTCGCTAAATCCACGCGATTTTTATTCTATTTTAGAGTATAATGTATAATATGAGATTTTATTTAAATAATGCCTATTTCATGAATCGCAAACAGGACATCTGGTTATGTTCGTAAAAAACAAACTGGTTACACACACGGTTTTTTCAGAACCGTCGAATTATATTAACAGCGCGACCGTGCTAAAAAGGCCAAGCGTTGAATATCAGGCTATGTACCTTAACAGCCAAAACACTTCTATTCCTGTTAATATTGAAGTTAACGCAAAGACTTCACTGCTAAGCGCGACTTCAAGCGCAGCCAATCAAAACATAAGCACAGCCTCTTATATAAACACAATGACACAAAACTATCTCTCCGATGCAATTTCAATGCTTGAGGAACTTGAAACAATAGCTGGCTCCGCTACAAAAGACGCGCTGATAGACGTTGACCGCGCAAGCTTCAACGCAATGGCCGAAGAACTTATTGAAAAATTTGACAAATTATATTCAGATGTAAAATTCGACGGCGAATATTTGCTGCGCGGCGGAACGGCTCAACTGGCTGTGGGAACAGATGGCCAGACAACACAAATTAATTATGCTAATCTGGGCAGGGCGCATCTAGGGATAGCGACCATAGACCTGACCAGCGAATCATCGGCTGAAACAGCCGAAGCCAATATTGAGTCTGCCTTGAAAACGCTTCAAGCACAATACAATATGGCACAGCAGGACAGTGGCAATCTTAAAAGCTACTCAAATGTCAACACGGAATCTATGGATGCAGAAAAGAATAAAAACGCACTGGAATATTCTCAAGAAAAAACAATAACAGCCTTTGAAAATACAAGAGCCGCCATTAACTCCAGAATGCTGTTTTCGGTAAATATCCAAGGTTATGACATCAGAACAAACACAATAGAAACAATGTTCGATGAACTTGGCAAAATAAGCAAGACACTGCGCGATTTTCAAGCAAAAACTCTGGAAAAACAGGCAACAGGCGCAGGCAAAGCCGAAGATGAAAGAAACATTGAGCTTCAAAAAGAAAATGACCTTTACAAAGAAGATTTGAACTCCATGAAAAGTTTTGAGTCTGAAATGACGCCACTTTTTGCAAACACCACGCCTGTTCAGGATATAACGCCCCCTCTGGCAATAATAAAAAAAGAGAAGAATGAATTCAAAAAAATTTCACAGCCAACCAGTATAATAAAAATTAAACCACTCATGAACAATTCCGTCTCAGCCGCTGCCATGCCCCAAGCAACTCAAAAAACACCCCCAATGACTAAAGTTAAACGCGCAAGCAATGCCAGTGTTTCAAAACTCACAGAATAAATCCCCTAATCGTAACTCATAAAAAGTTACAATGTTCACGACTTTTTGGCGAAGCCGCCGTGTTGGATAGAGCCGCAAAAAAGTCCAATGCGCTGCCGCGGAGACAACATTTGCCTGTTTTTAGCTTCACTTTAAAACAGGCGGCAGCGCTGACATTCGGCCATGTGAGCTGTCGCGCAATGTTTTATATGCCCACAGTTTTCGGCTTTGCCGACCAGCGATTCCGCCGCTGGAGCACGTCCGAATAAAGTCCGGTTTTTATTCCGACTCTGTCGGCTTTTTATTTTTAAGGACTTTTGGCGGCTACGCCGTATTGCGCGTTTTTGGCAAAAATCATAAAAAATCAGAATATCAGTTGGAATTAGCGTTATGAACGGTTAATTTCTTGCTTGACAAAAATAGAAGAGGGGGCATGTTTTATGAAAATAAAAGTATTGGCTGTTTTTTTTGCCGCGATGCTTTCCACCCTCTCTTTTTGCTTTGCAAATCCATTTGCCAGAGAAAATTGCGAATTGATTAAGTTGTTTGCTGAAAAAAACCAGACTCTTGACGCCTGCAAGGTTAAAGAATTGGACGTAAAAATAAAGAAGCTTCAATTCAAAAAACAGAGACTGCTCTTAAAGCTGTTAAAACCTTATCACGATGAGATTGACAAGATTGAAGCAAAGAAAATAAAACTCGAGACGCAAGGCAAAGCTGGAGAAGAACTTGGGGCTAAGATAGAAAAAATACAAACAAAAGTTAATGCTATATTAAAAATGTATTATATAGAAAAACAAAAACAAAAAACAGGAGACTAGAATGAAGAAATCGCGCTTAATTGCAACGTTAATGGCATTTGCTTTGGCAACCTCAGTTCTGTTTGCGGGCGAAGAAAAAAACAAAAAGACAAAAAACCTTTTTGAAAAAGGAAATAAGAAAATAGAAAAGATTAAAGCTCTTATTGACGCGGAACAAGCTGGCAAGAAGAATGAGAAAAAGATTAAGACATACAATCTAAAACTAGAGAGTCTAAAAAAAGCTCGTGACAAGAAGCTGAACGGCATGGTCAAGAAAATAGAAAAAGAACTTTCCAAAATCAATAAGCGAATTGAGAAAAATGGAGATAAAGGCAAAGACACAACCAAACTTGAGAAGCAGGCAGAGAAATTGAGCGATAGAAAAGATGAACTGGAAAAAATGGTCAATCCTGATGAAGACGCCGCTAAAGATGGCGAGGAAAAAGAGGATGTAAAGAAAGACGACAAGAAGGCCAAAAAGAGCAAGAAGAGCAAAAAATAGCTTTTTATATAAATAAAATCCCCGGCTGTCTATTTCAACCGGGGATTTTTTTATATTTAAATGAGTGGCTATTTTATGATTTCAGTCCCAATGCCGCTGTCTGTAAAAATTTCCAACAACAATGAATGCGTTATTCTGCCGTCGACCATATGAACTTTGTTGGTTCCGACCTTGAGGGCATGCATTGAGCTTTTGATTTTTGGAATCATGCCTCCACTTATAATTCCTTCCTTTATAAGCCCCTCTACTTCTGAAGTTTTTATAGTTGAAATAACGCTACTTTCATCATTTTTATCTCTAAGTATGCCAGGCACATCGCTCAAGAATACAAGTTTTCTGGCTTTGAGAGCTTCCGCTATTTTACATGCGGCGACGTCCGCGTTAATATTGTAGATTTGTCCGTCTTTGCCTGTCCCAAGCGGAGTAATGACTGGCACTATATCGGCCTCCACCGCGTCCATAATCATATCGGTGTCGACTGACATGATGCCTCCGACATGGCCAATATCTATGTCCTTGCCTGTTTCGGAGCATTTTGAGAATATTTTTTCGGCGGTTATAATGTCTTTGCCTGAAATGCCATGCCCTTTTCCGTCTATTTCAACTATTCCCTGCACCAGATTTTTGTTGACTTCGTTGTGCAATAGATCATCGACTACTCTGATGGTATCGTCGCATGTATGCCGCAAGCCATTGACAAAACGGGTTTCGATTTTTAGTTCCTTAAGCTTTGCGGTTATGGCTTTCCCGCCTCCGTGGACAACCACAGGCTTCATGCCAATGCATTCAAGCAAAACGATGTCCCGCATTATTTGTTTTGTGAGTTCATGGTCTTCCATTGCGCTGCCGCCAAATTTCACAACAATGAGTGCGTTCCTGAATTTTTGTATATAAGGAAGAGCCTCCACTAGTATTGCGGCTTTGTTTATTAGTTTGTCCATTATTCCGAGCTCCTTTTTCTTAAGTATGATAGTCTGCGTTGATTTTTACATATTCGTAACTGATGTCGTTGGTCCAAACTGTGTGCGAGCTGTTGCCTGCCTCCAAATTTAT
>CAZYVR010000206.1:4147-10509 GCA_964651145.1 uncultured Victivallales bacterium
TGTGAATTTGGGCCGTTTTACGACTTCCGCCAGCTCTTTTTCAGAGGAGCCTGCGTCCATTCCGCCCCGCACCACGGGTTTTTCATCGTAGTCCATCGACACTTTTTCTGGCGCAAAATTTGCGCCGGAATATCCTGCGGCAGCCAGAACGCGGCCCCAGTTCGGGTCTCCGCCAAACCATGCTGTTTTGCACAGCAATGAATTGGCAATTGCCTCTGCGCACAATTTTGCGTCATTCTTGCTGGCGGCATTCAGAACTTCGACGGTCACAAATTTAGTAGCTCCCTCTGCGTCAAGGACAATACTTTTCGCCAGAGTTTCAGCCACGGAAAAGACAGCGTTGCGGAAGGTTTCGGCTTCCGGCGTGCCTTTTTCTATTAGCGCTCCAGACGCTCCATTTGCCATTAGCAAAACTGTGTCGTTTGTGCTCATATCGCCATCCACAGTAATGCAATTGAAAGAATTTTCCACGGATTTGGCGAGCATCTCGGAAAGCAGTTCCGTGCTGACCTTGGCGTCGGTTGTTAGAAAGGAAAGCATTGTGGCGTGCGGGACATTCATTTTAGGCGCAATCATTCCGGCGCCTTTCACCATTCCCCCAACAGTTATTTTTTTCCCTTTGGCATCAAATGAGACAGCCGCCTCCTTGGGGACTGTGTCTGTTGTCATTATTGCGCGCGCGGCTTTTCCGCCTCCATCGGGGGAGAGTTCCGACGCGGCAATCTCTATTCCTTGCTGTATTATGTCCATTGGCAGTTGTGTTCCTATCCTGCCAGTTGACGCGACCAGGACTGCTTCTTCCCGGATGGACAGTTTTTTTGCGGTCGTTTCGCACATTTCCATGGCGTTTTTATAGCCCATTTCTCCCGTGCACGCGTTGGCGTTGCCGCTATTGATTATTATTGCTCGGACTTTTTCTTTTTTTGCCGCTTTTTCGATGCAGACTTGAACAGGCGCCGCCTTGAAGCTGGACGATGTGAAAGCGCCTGCGAAATCGGCGTCGAGCTCCGAATATATGAGGGCCATATCCGGATCTCCGCTTCGTTTCATCCCGGCGCATATTCCGGATGCGGAAAAACCTGCCGAAGAAGTCACTCCGCCGTGTTCTATTATAGATATTTTGTTGTCAGTCTTTTCTGTCATGATTATTTCTCGAATGTTGCTTTTATATTGATTGCGATGCCGCCGCGCGGACGAAATTTCCCATAGACTTCAGCTCTTCTAGGGGCGCACGCCTTGACCAGAGCGTCAAGAATCATGTTTACGGCCTCCTCATGAAATGTGTTGTGATTGCGGAATGAGAACAAATAGAGTTTTAGTGATTTGCTTTCGATGCAGTATTTATTGGGAACATATTTAATTGTTATTTCTCCAAAATCGGGCTGTGCCGTAACTGGACACAAAGAGGTGAATTCCGGGCATTCGAATGTTATTTCATAATCCCTGTCGTCGTACCCATTCTCAAATACTTCCAGCTTTGCTTTTTCAGGCGTTTCAGGATATTTGGTTTCAGCTTTGCTTAGCAGCGTAAGTTCAGCAAATCGCTCTTTATTTTGTAAACTTTTCTTTTTCATAATTTTCCCGCATATTGCATTTTATTTTGTACTTTCAGCTTCAAAAGATGCTATAATAAATTTTATAAAACTTTCCTTGCATTGTTATATTATTCAAGCTATATTTTATTTAAATTGCAGTAATTTAACGCAAAAAGATTGTTTATCACTGAATTATTGAAAAAACGGGAAGGTTTCTCCATGAATCGTAGTTGTAAAAATGTTTGTCTCCTTATTGCCTTAACTTTTATGTTTTTTTCCGCCAATGCTTTTGCTGGTAATCCTTTAAAAAAGTTAGGCCGCGGCGTGTGCAATATTGGTTTTGGCGTGCTTGAAGTTCCAATTACAATTTATGATGTAAATCAGGAAGAGGGAGCCCTTGCTTCGCTTACTTATGGAACTTTTATGGGCTTGGGACTTACTGTTGCCCGTATATCTGTCGGCCTGGTGGAAGTTGTCACATTCCTTATGCCTTTGCCTGGCTGCCCTGACGATCCTAACGACGCAGGCTGGGGTTATGGCCCGATTATGCGCCCAGAGTGGGTCGTGGATCCGAATCACAATTCCTATAACCTCTTTTATCAAGACACAGCAGTCATGGACTGAGGGTTAAGTTTATATAGAATATAACCCGCCGACCGGCGGGTTTTTTTTTGAAAAAATCAATCAAATATAGAATGGGGTAGAACTTATGTTCAATCGAGAGCTAAAAGTGGTGGACTGCACGATTAGGGATGGCGGCCTGATCAATAAATGGCAATTTTCCAAGGAAATGGTAAGAAAAGTTTTTCAAGCCGTATCTGCGTCAGGAATTGATTATATGGAAATGGGCTATCGGGCTTCAGCCAAGATGTTTCCGCCAACCGAATTTGGCCCTTGGCGATTTACGACAGATGAAGATGTTCGTGAAATCATCGGCGACACCCAGACAGGCACAAAGCTGGGAGTAATGGTGGATATAGGCAGGGTTGAGCCGGAAGACATCGCGCACGTGGATGAATCCCCCTTGGATTTCATCAGGGTCGCCACATACCTGAAAGATGTGGACAAAGCCATATGGCTGGCGAATCATGTGAATGAAAAAGGCTATGAGTCTTTTATTAATATCATGGCCATCTCCACTGTGAATGACTACAATTTGGCCGAGGGCTTGAGGCAGATTCAAAATGAGACAACAGTGTCAGCAGTTACAGTTGTCGACAGCTATGGATCTCTGTATCAGGATGACGTGTCGCACCTTATAAATATGTTCAATGAAAATCTCAAAGCTCCCAAAACAGGTTTTCATGGCCATAACAATTTGCAATTGGGTTTTGCCAACACAATTGAGGCTCTAGAGAAGGGCGCAAGCTATTGCGACGCCACAATAACTGGCATCGGCCGAGCTGCGGGCAACTGTCCGCTGGAATTGCTTTTGGCGTGGCTTAAAAACCCCAAATACAGCTTGGAGCCGATTTTGCAATGCATCCAGGATGTATTTGTTGATCTGCGCAAACAAATAGAATGGGGATATCTGATGCCTTACATGATCACAGGAATGTTGAATGAGCATCCCAGAGTGGCCATTGCGTTGAGAAACAGCCCGGAAAAAGATCAATATGCTGATTTCTTCAGAAAATTGACAACACCTGAATTCATCAGCGAGTAAATAAAGCAAATAGAGATTAGGCAAACAATATTTCCCGCGACCGGATTATAGTCGCGGGATTTTTTTTCCCGCCTTAACAGACTTTGGCTTTTTCCGGCAATTGTGGTATGTTATATTTTAGAAAAAACAAAGAAATATTTGCAGGTGATATTATGTCAAAAGAAACAATAGAAAAAATTGCGAGTCGCGTCAAAGAAACTTCTTCATTGAGCGGAAATCAAAAAAACGAGATGCTTCGGCTGCTTGACGATCTGAAATCGGAAATTGGAGAACTTGCAAAAACCGATAAAGGGCGCGCCGAAAAAATTGCAAATCTTACAGAATCTTCAACGGAAGAGGCTATTAAGAAAGAGAAAGAGCCAGAATTGGCGGAGCTTACTTCTACAGTCGAAAATTTTGAGGCTTCACACCCTGCCCTCGTAAGAATTGTCAATAGAATAATTGTAATGCTTTCAGACATCGGAATCTAAATGGCAACAAGGAGGGGGACTGTGTCCGTCAAAAATAGAAAATTATTGCGTATTGCTTTGTATGTTCTTGTCGTCTGCATTATTTTCGCTGCCGAATATGCTTTTGCGCGCGCTGGCGGAGGCGGAGGCTTTGGACGCGGCAGTGGCGGAGGCGGCGGCTTTGGCGGAGGTTCAGGAGGAGGTGGAGGCGGCGGCGGCGGCGGCGGCGGATTAATTTATCTTTTATTTTATCTTATCATAAAAGTTCCATACATAGGCATTCCGCTTGCGATCATTGTGGTTCTGGCTTTTATATACGGCGGAAGCAAAGGACGTTCCGCTCATGTGACGCGAACCATCAAGAATGCATATTCAAAGCAGGAATTGGGCGCACTTTCTGAAAGCGAAGCAAATTTAACGCGGAGGGATCCGGCTTTTTCCAAAGCTATTTTGCTTGGGCGCGTCAAGAGCGGGTTCGAGCAAATACAGAAGGCTTGGTCCGGCCAGAATATGGATTCTGCAAGGCATTTTATTTCAGACGGCATATACGAGCGCTTTTCTCTTCAGTTGGAAATGCAAAAGGCTTCCATGGTAAGGAACGAAGTTAAAGAGATTAACATTTGCAATGCTCAAATCGTCGGAATAGAATCGGACGCATTTTTTGACGCAGTGCATATTAAAATAAGCGCTTCCGCTATAGACTTTTTTGTCGATACAGAAAAAGGGAAACGCGTCTATGGCAATTCTGAGCCGGAGCTGTTTACTGAATACTGGTCGCTTTTACGTCGCCCTGGCGCAAAAACTCTTGAAAAACCTGGACTATTTGAAGGCTTTTGCCCCAATTGTGGCAATCCCTTGAAGATGCTTGATTCTGCGATTTGCCCTTCATGCAAAGCCGTTGTCAATTCAGGAGAATACGATTGGGCGCTCGCTGAAATAACTCAGGAGTCGGAATGGCAATTCAAACCTTCAATGCAGATTGCCGGAATAGATGAGCTCATGCGGAAAGACCCGTCTTTTAACGCGCAGCACGTTGAAGACAGGGCATCGGTCATGTTTTATCGCAATATTGCGGCCCAGTATTTTGCCGACAAAAAATATTTGGCAAAACTTGCATGTGATGACTTCTTTAAATCGCATGCCGAAGACTTTCGCGCCCTTGACAATGGCAAGCATCGCTTTATAGCTGACGCCGCCGTGGGATCTGTGGAATTGGTGGAAGTCGCCTGCGCTGGCGATTCTGGAAAAATGGACATGGCCAGAGTCAAAGTAAAATGGTCGGGGCACAAGGAGGAGACGCAGGTTCCAGGATTCCTTCGCCCTGATTTCGAAGCCTCGCATATTTACACCAACGAGCTTGTCCTTATGCGCGGAAGCTCGGTTCAGACTTCCTCCAAAAATGTTCTTGCCAGCGTTCATTGCCCCAATTGCGGAGCTCCTGAGACCTGCAGCGACAAAGGCTTTTGCGAATACTGTCATGCGCCTTTGAACGATGGAAGCAGAGACTGGGCGCTTTGTGATATAAGAATGTTCTCCGGTTATCCGCAGGCAAAGCATCAGTTCCAGGCAATGCACGCTGAAGTTCCGTTGTTTTCCGATGGCCCCGCATTGTCGGCCGTGGACAATGAAAGCATACTGGCTTGTTGCGTCGGCGTGATGCTGGCCGATGGAGAAATCGACGCCAAGGAAAAAGAGCTGCTTGAGTCGATGGCGGTTGCCAAGGGCGTATCCTCGCAAAAACTGGAAATGATTGTCAAGTCAGTGCATGATGGCACATTAAATGTTCCGGCTCCTGAATCTCAGGAAACAGCAATAGAATTTCTCAGATGCATGGTTCTAATGTGCCTGATGGATGGCAAAGTAACTTCTTCCGAGCGTTCTCTGCTCAACAAGCTTTCCTCAAGGATGGGGTATACTAATATCGATATTGAGCAGATGATCAAGCGAGAGCGGCTGGAGCTGTTCCGTCAGGCAAAGCTGGCAAAAAGAAAAAGTTGATGAGCGTTGGTCCTGTTTCATCATCTTTGTAGTTGACGACTTATCCCATATCTTCAGAAGCGTTTTTCTTTTCTTTTTCGAAAGCCAGTCCGACGTAATAAGTTATTTGCTCCAGCCAGGCTTTTTCTTTATCCATGAAAGGATTGTCGTTCGAGCGCCCAATAAAATAGAGGCCTATAATCTTGTCAGCCGATATCAGTGGCGCGAATATGGCGCTTTTTAAATTGACATATTTTCTTATTGACGGCAGATGCAAGGAGGTGTTGTCTTCCCGCTTCCACTCTCCGCTTGTGCGCGTCAGCACAGAGTTGATTATAGGCGAGTCCGTGTGATTTATGTTTATGAAAAAGTCTTCAGGTTTGATTTGAAAGCGGTTTCCGACATAGAACCTTCCGGTCAGAATAGTCTTTTTCCTGTTGAAAAAACATGTAAACACTTCCGGCGACAACAGACAACGGTACAATGCTTCCTGAGCAAGCATCAGCATTTGATTTATATCCCGGTTCTTTTTTTTGCACATCATAAGTTCGGTCAAAAAATGGCCTATGAGGCGTTCGGGATCTTCTTCCTGTTCATTTTTTTGTATTTGCTTATTGACTGTGGCAGAAGACATTTGGGCTGTGATTTGCGCTGGATTGCCCTTGCCCCACTTCAAGGCACTCACCATCATGTCAACGTCTGATTTATCAAGATTGAAGAATTTTGAAACATTTT
>CAZYVR010000207.1:0-10429 GCA_964651145.1 uncultured Victivallales bacterium
CCGCTGTGCGCAGATCGTATATAAAGCCCTGAATGCCTGTGGCTATCGGATTGGATTTTGCTATCGCCGCGGCCGCATAAGCGGCCAGCCCCACAGGCGGAGTGTCGTCCGCCAGTATGCCAAAGTAAAAACAGAACAGATGCGCCGCCATCGGCGGGATTGGGCTTGTTCCGAAGCGTTCGCTGAGAGTTATGATGATTGGCACGGTTATCGATGCCATAACTATGTATGTGGCAGTTGTGGGCAAGCCCATTCCAAGAGCCAGGCTTGCCAGCGCCGTTATCAGCAGCAGAAGAAAAATATTTCCTGCGGAAAGGGTTTCAACCACTTGCACTATCATGCTTCCTATTCCCATTGTCACTATGCCCACGATTATTCCAGCCGTGGCCGTGGCTATTGCCACCGGAGCCATATTTCTGGCGCCGGAAATCATTCCGTCAACGAGAGCTTTTAAGGTTTTGACAATTGCCCGCTTTATGCTTTCGTTGTTTTTGATGGCCTTGATTGCTTCAGCAATGAGAACTGTGATTGTCAGGGCAATGATTGCGTTGAACGCGGCCAGATTCGGCGTGTGGCGGAATATAATAAGCTCGCCAACAAGCACAGCAATAGGGACTATAAAGTGCAGGCCCTTTTTTAGTGTGGCTCCGAATTTCGGTATGTCTGCGGGGGGCAGTCCGCTCATGTTCAATTTTGACGCCTCAAGATGGGTAATATAGAACAGGGCGAAATATGAAACCACTGCCGGAAGCGTGGCGGCTTTGACCACATTCATGTAGGGCACATTCAGGTATTCTGCTATGATGAATGCGGCGGCTCCCATTATTGGAGGCATTAGCTGTCCGTTGGTGCTTGCGGCAACCTCGGTTGCCGCTGCTATTTTGGGAGGATAGCCAACTTTTTTCATCAGAGGAATAGTGAATGTGCCCGTTGTCACTACATTGGCAATGCTGGAGCCGGAGATCAGTCCGGTAAGTCCGCTTGACACAACCGCAGCTTTGGCCGGGCCTCCCTTGAACCTGCCCAGAAGCGATATTGCCAGTTCGTTGAAAAAACTTCCAGCCCCGACGCGGTTCAGCATTGATCCGAAGAGCACAAACAGGAACACTGTGGTTGCGGAAACATCCAGAGGTATCCCGAATATGCCTTCAGTGGACAAGGCTATCTGGCTTATGTACTTTGTGAGCGACACGCCTCGGAAAGCCATGAATTCAGGCATGTGCGGGCCTAAAAATGCATAGCCTGAAAAGAGAACGGCTATAATTGCCAGCGCCGGGCCGAGGGCGCGCCGGGAGGCTTCAAGCAGAAGCAGGATAAGCATGACGCTTATGACTATGTCGCGCGGAGTCGGCAAGCCTGCCCGTTGAGATATGCCTTTCCAGTCCAATATTATATACAGAGCGGAGAAACACGCAATTAGAGCCAACGCATAATTTCTAAGCGGAATGGGACGCAATTTTGTGGCGTGTTTCAGCAAATCCGTTTTTTTAGGACGCAAAAACGGTATTGTCAGGAAGATCAGAGTGATGGCAAAAGCCAGGTGAATTGATCTTATCTGTATGCTGTCCAGCAACAGGGCTTTGGGCAGGAGCAACTGAAACGTTGCCCAGGCAAGGGCTAGGGAGGCCACTATTATTCGATCAACTTTTATTCTGATTGTATTTGTTGGTTGGGAGGGGCTGTCGTCAGTCAAAACGTCTTAGTTCCCTTTCATCAGGGCTGGGGCTATAAACTTGTCCAGCCCTGCTTCTTTATAGTATTTCATTGCGCCTTTGTGTATCGGCGCGGAAAGGCCTTTCAGCATGCTTTCCTTGGTTATTGTCTTGTACGCCGGGTGGAGTTTTTTGAAATCTTCAAAGTTTGTAAAGACTTCTTTGGTTAGCGCGTAGACAATGTCTCTGTCGACTTTTTGTGATGTCACCAATGTAGCGGTCACTCCGATTGTTTCCACATCGCCTTTGTTGGTCGAGTTTGGGTAGAACTCTTTGGGAATTACAGATTTTGCGTAATATGGCAGTTTGGCGAGCATGGCATTCACGCCAGGGCCGCTTATCGGAACGATTCCCATTTTTATTCTTCCGGATGTGGCTTCTTTTATATTTCCGTTGGGATGGCCTACAGTGAAGAAAAACGCGTCGATTCTTTCATCCTGCACCAATCCCGGCGATTCCACCGGCTTTATATGTTCGGCGCGCAAGTCTTTTTCCGAAAGGCCGTTGGTTTTGAGTGCGTCAAGGGCGTTCTGCAAGGTGCCCGAGCCTATGTTTCCAAGGTTTGCTCTTTTGCCTTTTAGGTCTTTTACATTCTTTACTCCGCTTTGTTGGGTGGCAAGCAAGGTTATTGACTCTGGATATATGGAGAAAACTGAACGCAAATCGCTCTGTTTTCCTTTGTCTTTCCATTGTCTCAGGCCTTTGTAGGCTTGATATTGCCGGTCGGATTGCGCAATTCCGAAGTCAAGGTCGTCATTCATGATAGCGTTAATATTGTATACTGAGCCGCCGGTTGATTCGACTGTCGCTTTTATCCCGTACTTTTTGTTTTTATCGTTCAGCATTTTGCAGATGGCTCCGCCAGTGGGGTAGTACACGCCGGTGACTCCGCCTGTGCCGATTGAAACGAATTTTGTTTTCTTTGAAGAGCCGGATGAATTTTTCCCGCAACCTTCAGCAATGAGCAGGACTGAGCATAGTGCGAGCAAGCGAATTAATTTATATGTCATGGCTGTTTTCCCTTTTGCTAGTGTTTATTTTGTGTTGTCGTAAAAAAATAATTCGCTTATATTAGTTCAAGAATGGGAAATTTGCGCTTGGCGATTGAAATTTATTGTCAATTTCTTCTTTTGCATTGTAGATTAGACAGGCTTAAAACTTAATTTAGGAGATTGTAATGAAAGAGAAGATAACTGTGCGTTTTACCATGATTGAAGGCTGTGACGATCTTGAGCCACGTAAGGCTCATCATGATGACGCAGCTTATGATTTGAAAGCGCGCATTGATGTTGAATTGGTTCCCAAAAAACCTGTGTTGGCGCCAACCGGACTGTCCATTGAACTGCCTTACGGCTATGAAGCTCAAATCAGGCCGCGTAGCGGAATGGCCCTGAAGCATGCGCTTACCGTATTGAACACGCCTGGAACCATTGACGCAGGATATCGCGGCGAGATATGCGTTATTATGATGAACGCAGGTGATGAGTCCTATCATGTCAAGCGCGGTGAACGGATAGCGCAGATGGTAATCAACGAATTGCCCGAAGTGGAAATGGTCAAAGTAGATTCACTGTCCGACACGAAACGCGGATCGGGCGGATTTGGCAGCACCGGGAAATCCTGACCGTTGCGAAGGATGATCGGCTGATTGCAACTGCATTTAAATGAATGTGTTGCGGTTTTGCGATTTGATTTGTTTACTCTAATAGTTATTGTATAAGATTGTCCGGCTATATTTAAGCACGCACGAAAAGCACGAAAGGGAGAATAGCAAGTGAATCCTGAATTACAATGGTTTGTTGCCGGAATCCTTGAGCAGGACGAGATGTCCCTCAAGGCGGTCAGGGAAGTGATTGCCGCTCTAGGCTCTGGAGCCGACATAGCGTCTTTTGCTCAAGAAGCGTTGAACGTCAAAATCAATGAATTGACAGACTTGGAGGCGGAAGCTGTTCTTTCGCGTTTTGAGAAGCTTATGGGAGACGCCACTGCCAATGCCGCTACGGGGACTCACCCCAGCGCGGAACAGATGGGCGAACTGCCAGGTTTGGACAATATATCCTCGATGTCAGATCAGGAAGTCTCGGATCTGCTGTATACTCTTTTGAAAAATGTCCGCTCATTGGGCGCCAGCGACCTTCATCTTTCTGCCGGAGCCGTGCCTTTTATGAGAAACAATCTCAGGATAGAGCCGCTAAGCTCTCAGGTATTGGCTGAGGAAGACGCCATGAGGTTGAACACTATCCTGCTGAATCAGGAACAGCGCGAAACTTTTGAAACCCAAAAAGACCTTGGCTTTGCTCTTCAACTGGGCAATGGGCGTTTCCGTGTCAGTCTTATGATTCACAAAGAGGGCGCGGCCGGAACATACCGTCTGGTCCCTGGCGAAGTCAAATCCCTCCCGGAACTTGGCTTTTCCCCTAAAAATGTTGAAACTATCGGACGATTGCTGGACTACCATAATGGTCTTATACTTGTCACCGGCCCTCTGGGAAGCGGCAAAACAACGACTCTAGCAGCGATGGTGGATATACTCAATAAAAAACGGCATGAACACGTAATCACCGTGGAAGATCCGATTGAAATTGTTCAAACATCAATCAACTGCAACGTTACGCAAAGAGAAATCGGAGCGCAGACGAAGTCTTATGCAACCGCCTTGAAAGGCGCTCTTCGGGAAGACCCGGACGTTATAGTCATAGGCGAACTTCACGACCTCGAAACAATAGAAATGGCTATTACCGCGTCAGAGACAGGACATTTAGTTATCGGCACACTTCACACATGCAACGCCTCAAATACTCTGAACCGTTTGCTTGATGTTTTCCCGCCAGCGCAGCAGGCGCAGATTAGAGCCATGACTTCCGGCAGCCTGAGAGGCATCGTTTGTCAGCAGCTCCTGCCGGCTAAGGATGAAGGAATGGCTGTGGCCTGTGAGATGCTGGTCAATACAATGGCCGTGAGCAATATAATTGACGATGGCAAGACCCATCTTCTGAAAGCGGTAATGCAGACAGGCATAAATGCGGGAATGTGCACCATGGACGCTTCAATCCATGAATTGTACGAGCAGGGCATTATTTCAGCGGAAACCGCTATGTTGAGCGTCTCTGACAAGGGGCATTACAGCAAACTGATTAAATAATTTTTGGAAGAGAATCAATTATGGCTATTATAGATCAATTTCTTGAAGAAATGCTTAATCGCGGAGGCTCTGACCTTCACCTTATGATCGGGCAACCCATTAAAATACGCGTCAACGGACACCTCGAAACGCTGACTGAAGAACCGATGACCGTTGAGTTTATGGAGCAGATGCTCAAGGAAATATGCTCACCGGAGCGCTGGGAGATCTACCTCGAAAAGCACGACTTGGACTTCGCGCACGAAATAGAAGGCCTTGCGCGTTTTAGAACCAACTATTTGTACAACTATTACGGCATGGCTGCGGTGCTTCGACAAATTCCCGGCAAGATCCTTACTATGGAGCAACTCAAACTGCCTTCCGTTCTGAGAGACATATGCCTCTTTAAAAGCGGTCTGGTCTGTGTAACCGGACCTACCGGAAGCGGCAAGTCAACCACTATGGCCGCGATGATAGACTATATCAACACTAATTTTAGCAAGCATATAATCACAATTGAAGATCCCATAGAGTTTGTTCATCAGAATAAAAAATCAATTATTGTGCATCGCGAAGTGGGCATTCACAGCGACTCTTTTGCCAAAGCTCTTAAAGGAGCCATGCGCTCAGACCCGGACATTGTGCTTCTGGGAGAAATGCGTGATTTGGAAACAATATCACTGGCTCTAACTTGCGCATCCATGGGGATGCTGGTTTTTGCCACGCTGCACACTAACAACGCGCCGAAGACCATTGACCGAATTATCGACGCTTTTCCGGCGGATGAGCAGTCGCAGATCAGAACAATGCTCGCCGAGTGTCTTGAAGGCGTAGTGTCACAGCTTCTTTGCAGGACCGCTGACGACAAGGGCAGGGCGGCGGTGCATGAGATACTCTTGCGCACAGATGGTCTGCCAAACACTATCCGCGAAGGCCAGATATCAAGCATCCGCACCATTATCGAGAGCAACAGAGGGATGGGCATGTGCTCCATGGATGGTTCCTTAAAGACGCTCTTGACAGCGGGGAGAATTACTCCGTTGGAAGCTTACATGAAGGCTATTGACAAAAAAATGTTTATAGAATTTCTTCCCGAAAAGGATAAATTAAAGTAAGTTTCACGCCAGGCGGTCTTGAATTTGTCCGCTTGGCATTCCATTTTATCTGCGAACAGCAGGGGTGCAATATGCAGAAAATTAAACTTTTAGCCATGGCCTTTCTTATGACGGCGGCTTTGTGCGCAGGAGCTCAGGAAGCTCCAAAAAATACAGATGCGCAAACTGTCGCTGTTTCCGCCAAGCCCCCCGCGCCCTTGTCAAAGAAACCATTGAGCGTTTCTTTTCCGCAATCATTTTCCGCGGAGAGAATGATGCGCGCGGAGACGATCGAATCAAGCAAGAATCCCGTCGAGAGAGTAATCCTTATAATAATGAACTACGTGGTTTATTTCTCGCAGGTTCTTGCCACATTCGTTATTACCATAGGCATGATAAAAGCATTGTGGACTTTTATCAGGGACGCGTTGATAGGACACGAATCACTCAAGGCCATAAGGGAAAGCCGCATTGAGCTGGGACATTCATTTTCGCTTGGGCTCGGCTTCCTTATCGGAGCCAGCATCCTCAAAACGACCGCCGCTCCCAATTGGGATGACATTGGCAAGCTTTCTGTTATTATCGCCATACGAACTATTCTCAATTACTTCATGACCAAGGAAATTTCAAAGTATGGCGGCAACGGGGTGGAAGACAATAGCGGCAACGGGGCGGAAGACAATGGCTCCAAAGATGTTCCTTCTCCTCGGAATGCCTCTGGGGAATGTCCGATTGCAAATATTTTCGATAAAGCCGAGTCTCAAGCTTCCGTCGGCAAAAAATAGAAAATATTTATCCTTGTTGGCCAAATCGCATTAGTCTGTTTTTACGCTGAATTCGTAGCTTCTTCCACCTTGGACTATTTTGTCTGTTCCTGGCAATTTTATATGCGCCGATATCTTTTCCGGCAATGATATGCTTGCTGTTATTTTGCCGTCTTCCTCGCGTTTCCAGCCAGCCTTTATGTCGCCGCGCGGGGAGGGGACAAGCGCTTCGGCAAAATCAATGTTTTCGGGGAAGCATGGCGAGAATTCTATTGACTCCCAGTTTGCCTTTGTCTGCTTTACGCCTGCCAGAATATTGACGAAATGATAACTCGGATGCGCTGTCCATGCGTGAGAGCTTGACCAAGCGCGGATTGTGTTCCATGTGTAATGCTCCCAGGTTGTGCCGGTTGACAGCATTGGCTCCCATTTGTTCCTGATGAAATCAACGACTTCGCGTCCGTGTCCGCTCAGGTCAAGAACCTCGAATGGATATGTGCTCCAGAAAGGCGAGGGGATGGCTCCGTCCTGCTCTTCCTGCCTTATAAACGGGATGAGTTTTTTCTCTGTCATTCCCTTTGACGCTTCCGGTATAATGTCAAGCATGACAGCAAGGACCTGTTCGTGAACAGAATAGCTGTCGACAGGCTTTTCATTCTCATCGAGCCCGTCGCGAATGAGGCCTTTTTGCTTGTCATAGAGCTTCTCTATTATAAGCTGTTCCTGTTTTTTAGCTTTCTCTTCAATGGCTTTGGCCTCTTTGTCCATTTCGGCAAGCTTAAGCATTTCCGTCAGTTTTCTTAAAGTAAGGAGATTCCATAAATTCAGGAATGCGGGGACGTCGCCCTTGTATAGGTTTGACCAGTCTCCGAAGTACCATAGACGGCGGTCGTGACGCAAAAGGCCGGACGGAGAGAGGATGTCATGGCGTTCAAAATAAGCCAGAATCTCCTGGACGCGCGGCCATTGTTCTTTGAGCAGGGAGAGGTCTCCGGTTTGCCAGTAATAATCCCAAAGCGTTAGAATCCATGTCAGCGAGAAGTCTGGCAGTATGCAGTTGTGCGCGGAAGTTGGAGCATGCCCGTAGGTCAGGCCCCAAGGGGTTGTTTGTCCGGCAATCGAACGTATGCCGCGCTTCAAAAGCCGCGCGTCGCCGTCTATGTAGAATGTGTTTTTTGCCTGTACGCGGGCGTCTCCCCACCATTGAGCCTGTTCCCGCCAGGGTGTGTCCACATAAGCGTCAAGGCTGCATATCTGCTGAGTTTTGCGGCAGGCGGCGTAAATGGCGTTCAGAGTTTCATCGGAGCACTTGAAGTTGCCGCGCATTTCAAACGGATATTCGGCGGTTCGGACGCTGAGTTTTATTTTTAGCGCTTTTGTCAGGCCGCGCGCGACCACGGTAAGATAGCGGAACCCGATATAGTTGAAAAATTCGTGCGCCACGCTTTCTGTCCCCAGAGAGAGCCGATTGCCCATTGCCACTTTGCTTCCGTTTTGTTCTGGCTCTGGAAATCCCGGAGCCAGTCCTTCTCGCCCTTCGGTGTAATTAAAATCCAGAACGGCGCCTTCATTGCCGTCGCAAGTTTCCACGCAAAGCGAGCCGACCGCATATTCGACCATGTCAATGACTATCGCGCTGAACGAATCCTTTTCGGCTCCTTGCAGTTCCATCTCCATTTTTCCGTCCGAAAGCGTTGATGCCACGCCGGAGCCGTCGTTCCATTCGCATGATTTTGCCTCTTTTGCGAATTCCCATGTGACATTTTCCCAGTCGCGCCAGTTTTCCGCGCATTTGCCTTTCGCGCTTCCAACTATTTTCTGAGGCGTCTTTATTTCCTCGCGAAGCATCGGGATTCCGCGCGGCTCCACAGAAAAATAAGGGCTGCGTCCAAAGGCAAATTGTGTAGCGTGATTGTACGCCTGGGGCATAGCTTCATTCCAGCCGATTGGCGGCTCAGTCGAGCATATCCATGCTCTGTCCGCTTCGGAGCCTGACACATGTTCTTGGAAATTTAATTGGAGCGAATAGCGCGCGGTGTTGCTTTTATGAGCGGGGGAGCGGCGCATTGTCCATGATTCATCGGAGCAGAGTTTAAAGTCGTCCCATTCTGCGGCGCAGAGGAATCCTGCGCATGTTTCATGCACATATCCGAACGTGCTTATGCCGGGATTGTAGGCTTCGACAGCTATCCAGTTGTGCCCCTCGTTCAGTTGTCCGGCAATGTCCACCTCATCGAATGGCCAGTGCGACTGATAGCCTCTGGCAGGGCCGCGGCAGATATATTTGCCATTGACATATAGCCTGTAAGCCTGGTCTGCTGTGATGAAAAAGGGCGCCTTTTCTGGAACGGAAGACAATTTGAAATCTTTGCGGAAATTTGCGAAATGATTGTGAAGATACAAGTAGCTTCCGGGCCATATCCATTTTGCTGAACATAGAGGATGGTTTTCTGTGATTGCTGTTTGCTGTGACATTGTTTTTCTCCTGTCGGAAAAGTTATTTGATTTTTTTGACGCTGCCTTTTATAATCAACTTTGGCTGCAGCTGGATTTTTAGATGGCTGCTTTCATCCGGAAAGCTGATTTTATCCATAAGTCTTTTGAAAGAATATTCGGCTATTTTTTCCCATGGCTGCTCAACAGAGTCTATGGGAATGTCAGGAATGATGTCTTCATTTATAAAATTGTCATAGCCTATCAGGCTTATATCCTTTGGGATTTGCATTTTTTCGCTTTTGAGAATGCTCAGCAATGCGGCGGCAAAGCCGTCTGTTGTGAAAAACATTGCGCTTGGAGAATTTTCGCTTTTCAGCAACTTTATCAGCTCTTTGCGAGAGCTTTCCGATTCGTGAGGGCTGTCCAGGCAATGACAGCTTATCTTTCCCGACGGCTCTTCCCGCAGGCGTCTCATAAATCCTTCTTCGCGGCTTGAGAAGGCCGGGTCTATTTTTTTTTTGTTGGCAATCATTATGTTGCGGTGTCCATTGTTCAGTAAATGGTCAGCCGCGAGCCAGCCGCCGTCAAAGTCATCGGTTCCCACTGAATCTTTGGCGAGGGGATAATCATAGACAGCATAGACTGTGGGCAGTCCTGTGTTCGAGAACCCTTTGATTGTTTTGGGGCCGACCACTCCTATGCTGATTATTCCGCAGAAGTTTTCAGGTTTGAGTTGTTCTTTGAATTGTTCAATAGAGTCGCCAGTGTTGAAGAGCATTGAAATGGAATATCCAGCCTCTTCCGCGATTGAGCTCAAAGCATTGAACACTATGCCGTATGCGGGCAGACGCGGATTGCAGAGACAGGCTATATTTTTAACTTTTGGAGATGCGGCGTGTCTTTGTTGTCTGTCTGATATCTTCCAGCCTTTTCCTGGAACCGGAAATAGTTGCCCGAGTTCTTCAAGATGCTTTAATGCTCCGCGAACAGTTATGCGGCTGACGTTGTGTTTTTCGCAAAGGGTTCCTTCGCTGGGAAGGAAGCCGTCAGGATGCTTGCCTTCAGTTATTTCCTTGCGCAGGCTTTCGGCTATCTGCAGATATTTAGCTTTATATTTATTCATTTATAATACATGTTATAGTTGATAATAAGTACAAGTATTATAACGTGATGTTTTATTTTTGTCAATCTTTTTCTGGATTTTTTAAAAATATGGCGAAGTCGACGGCTTTGCCCAAAGTCCTGAAAAATAAAAGACACCGGCAAAGCCGGAATAAAAACCGGACTTTGTCCGGGCGCTGT
>CAZYVR010000208.1:0-10324 GCA_964651145.1 uncultured Victivallales bacterium
TAAGCTCTTCTTCCAGTTTGGCGCACACCGGCACAACTTTACGCCCATGCTCTTTGGCGTATTCAATAAGTTTTTTTGAAACATCGTCCTTGCCAAAACTGCGGAATGACTCCTCATCGACATTGGCGCAAATAAAAGACGGCATCGAAGAAAGCAACATCAATTTTTTGGCAATCTCCTCTTCCGCTTCTCCATCGGGCTGCGGGATGTTGCCATCTCCAAGTTCTTTTGCAAATTTCGCGGCAAGCTCAAGCTCCGCTTTGATTTCAGGATCGCCGCCCTTGAGCAATTTTCTGGATCTCTCAAGTTTGCGCTCAAGAAAATCGAGGTCGGCCAACATCAACTCTGTGGAAATCAATTCGAGATCGCGCGTCGGATCGACGTTGCCAGCCACATGCACCACGTCGGAGTCCGAAAACAGGCGCACCACATGCGCCACTGCGTCAACGCTTCTTATGTGTCCCAAAAATTGATTGCCGAGCCCCTGTCCCTGACTGGCTCCTTCCACCAGGCCGGCTATGTCAATAAACTTCATAGATGTCGGAACCACCTTGACGGACTTCTCCAATTCGCCAAGCTTAAGCAGGCGCTTGTCCGGCAGCGGAACAATTCCGGTGTTAGGCTCTATTGTGCAAAAAGGGAAATTGGCCGCAGCGGCTCCTCCCTTGCTCAAAGCATTAAATAAAGTCGATTTGCCAACATTAGGCAAGCCAACAAATCCGCATGAAAATCCCATTGGGCAACACTCCTGATATATTAAAACTTTCTACTTGTCAATACTGAATATGCCTTGCGCGTCTCATAAAAAAATACAAAAAAACACAAAGTATCGACAAGTTAGCGCCACGCCCGACAAAGACAAGCTCGCGGAGCAATATTGCATCATAGAAATCAGGAATAAAATCGGCATCTTCTTTTATATCCGCCAAACCCTCCGCTCTTTATCGTTTTTCATGAATGTTCTCAATTCTCAAAGCAGGCATCGTTTCCTGCTCGCCAAGACCAGGATATAACATTGTAAAAAATTTTCCATTCATCTCCCTGAGATTCTTTCTGTTCGCCCTTGCGGTTTATTCCAAAAATCTGCCCGGTATAAATCACGCGTCCTTTTCCATAAACTCCAGCTAACATAACAGCCTTCCCTAATTCATTTTTTAATAAAGTTTTGCCTTTAGATCCTGGCTTGACAAAAAGGTGGTCATTGTATTCATGAGAAAATTGCTCTCCTTTTCGCAAACCCGTCGCCAGATGCGATTCTGTTGCTTCAAGGATACGCTTGTTCACAAGTTGCCCATCATATCCAGCGCATATTTCAGGAAAGAGAGGTTTGCCAAACGCAGAGCTGGGGATGCGCCCGACTGCATTGTGAGAAAAAATAACTCCACCGCCATTTTTGACAAATTCTTTCACGTTTTCCCTCCAGTCTTCGGTGGTGTCCCACATATCTCTGCAAGCCGGAAAAATAATGACATCATATTTCTTAAGCTCTTTCTTTGTCGGATCACTGAATGGCTCTATTTTAAATCCTGGAATCCCCTTAAAGCTATCAACGACCCCACGATACAGCCCAAGGTTCATGCTGTATACGCCTATGCTTATATTTTTTGTTTTGCGCGCTTTTAAAAAATCGTTGCGCTCTCTCCGCCATTTGATGGCCGAGGCAATGTCCAGATCCTTCATTATAACTTTTGCATATCTGTTTTCCGGGGAAAGATTTGCCAGAGCTTTTTTAGCCAGTTCAATTTCTTTTTTAGCTCCCTCGTATTTTTCTTCCGACAGCAATTCTCTTGAAAGATAATAGCGGCATCTTGCCTCTATCAGATGCCTGGCATTGAAAACAAAATTCTTCGCTATCTTATAATGCCATCTGCTTGAAGACTTGATTTCCTTTCCCGCTTTATTCACCCAATCGAGAGCTTTCTTTGCCCCTTCATATTTAACCTTATAATAAGCAAGCGGATCAGCTCCACTGAATTGAGACATATTTGCGGTCATTTCGCAAGATAAGTTTTGACGGTAAACATTGCTCATGTCTTCAGCTGATTTTTCTCCCCAAAAAATAGCGCATATCCTGGGAAGCAGTCTATCTGATATTTCAGCGGGAATAGAATCCAACTGAGTAATCATCCTATGATTTTCCGGTTGCCATCTCCATCCCGGAGCGTCTGTATTCCAGCAATATTCAGCAGCGACGCCCAATGCTGGCCATTGAAAATCAGTCGAGGAACAAAACCAATAAATATCTTTGTCGTCAAAGAAAAAAGTTTTTGCGTAGCGCCCACTTGTGGCAAACATAATTCTTAAAGACCACGGGTAAGGTTCGTGGTATATGAGCCTTCCCTGACGATTGGAGTTTTTCCATTTTTTCATATTTCCTCTTGCGCTTTCCCTCACGCAAAAAAACATATTCTCAGGCACGATGGAAGAAAGACGCTCAAGCCAGGCTTTCACTTCTGGATATTTCAAATAACCAGCGCCATAAGGGTAAATTATTGAAAACATCATTGCTTCCTGGTTTTCGTCCTTCATTTTCTTCCAAATGCGATTAATAAAATTAGCATCAGCTCCCGCTCTGTCATTACCCCACCTCTTTTTATCCATAGGCGTTCTGTAATTCCAGTTTTCCGGATTGTCGCGTCCGCCGCAGTCCATTGCGTGAAAGAAGAATGAATTTGCCCCTGTTTCCCTCATAAACCTTGCTACCAAATCGCCTTTTTTCTCAATCAGATCATCTCGCGACCAAGTGTAGGCATCCCCCAAATTCCCAATCAAGCCTTCCTTTGCTTTATAAGGATAGCAATATTTTGTATAGCCAGTCATGTCTTTGGGATATGGAGCTGTTCCTACATCAAAACGTCCGCCCATTACGACTCTGATACCTCTGTCGGCTGCATATTTATAAATGATTTTTCTTTCGGAGGCTGTTTCAAGCATGCTTTCGATTGTTCTGTAGAATCCATCAGCATACATCATATTATATTTAAGTCGAAATACCTTGTCTATTATCTTCTTTAAATTCTCTACATTGCTCCCATAAGCTTGAAATCCCAGTCGGTATTTATAATCCGGCCAATCCATCACTCGCGCTTTAGTCAACTCAGCTCCTCCCTTTCCTTTTTTAAGCATCATAGACAATGTAACACAGCCATATCGCGCGCCATCTTCATCAATTCCAGCAATCACACAATTCTGCTTGGCGTTCTCTTCAAAAAAGCCAATGACATATCCTTGCCGCTTAGGCTTTTCGGGATTTCCAATTTTAGGCAAATAGTCTTTTAAAGTCTCAAATGTTCCAACTATTATTTTATTTGCTTTATCCTTTTCATTTAAAGCCATCGGCTTGCTTCCAAGCTCAATAAGTTTTAAATTTATTTCATCAACTCCAGATTTCACTTTGGAATTGTCGAAAAGCATTGCCCACTTATCACTATTTATTTTTAGCGGCTGACCTGTTAATTTAAATTTCTTGGGGCACGGCACGATTGAAAGGCCGCCTTTGTCGATTTCATTCCAACTTGCGGCGATTTGAGGGTTCGGCCGTTCACTTTTTGGAGGCAATGGCTTATAAACGTTTTGCTTTTTTGCAACTTTTTCACTAGGCGCATTTTCCATGTTAAACTTATTTTTAGCATATGGAGAAATTGTTACTTCATCAACAAAACCTTCAAAATTATTTATCCCTCTTTTTTCACAGCCTATGAATATCGGTTCTTTGATAAAAAATTGCTCCGAAGCGCCAGGCGCTCTTTCTTCCCGTAATAATTTCCCATTGAAATAATACCTAACCATGCCTTCTTCAGAATCCCTTACAAATGCCAAATGACTCCATTTGCCAATTGAATTTTCTGGAGAAAGAAAATTAATATTCAGCTCCGTCCTTGTTCCAGACGCAAAGCCAAGCCTGCCTCCTGTGTAAAGGTAAAATTTCCAGCGGTTTCCACCGTCCAAATATCCTTGCGCCAATATAGTTTGTTTTGCTTGGGTGTTCTGAGTGGTCGTTTTTACCCAAAGCTCAATCGTAAAGCTTTGTTTAGGAGAAAATTGGAAAGATGAAGCATCATCTATTTGTATTCCATCGCCTTTGTCTTTAAATAGCAACGCTCCTTCAAACTTGCCGTTTTCCGTCCAGTTCTTATATTTCCCTTTTTCATTGAATAAAAAATATGTTTCTTGCGCAGCTGCAAGTTTCGATGTTAAAGCAATAAACAGAGAGACGAACAAAAAAGCTTTTCTCATAACTTTTCCCTTTAATTATTTGTTTTGTTATTATAATTGAAAGTCATCGTAGTAAAACCCATCAGCGTCAAAGCTCCTGCTGTCTCCCTGGATGGGAATAGCATTGGCCTTTTTCAACTCCGAGTGAAAATCCCCGAAAAGCACATTTGCCCCGTTGTTGTGTCTCATATAAAAACGGTCGCGATTATAAATTCCAGTCCCTCCCCACGTGGTGTCGCCAATGAGGAATTTTAGTGAAGGAGAATGTATTTTGTCAAGCCTTAGCAATGGCTTAGAAGCTCCATAAAACGATATGCCAGCATTGAAACCATAGCTAAAGTCAGGTGTATGCGGAGGCGTTGCGTCATCATCGTCAAGGCGTGTGCCTGATGGACATATCGCCAATGCCGGCAAAATATTATTTGAGCCATCTTTTAGGGTTGGACCGCTTATATAATCAGGAAAAACATTGTTCAATTCTTTTGAATACATAAAATTATGCCCAAACAGCCCATATGGAGCCCAGTTTTGATAGTCGTCCGCATAATTAAAGACACATAGGCCCAATTGCTTGAGGTTGCTTTTGCATTTTGTTTCTTTAGCCACTTCCCTCGCTTTTTTCAATGCTGGCAGAAGCATGCTGGCGAGAATTGCAATTATGGCAATTACAACGAGCAGTTCGATTAGCGTAAATACTGTGGCTTTTAGATTTTTGCGCATGATTCCCTTTCTATCAATTTGGGTTCTATTAAAATATTTTCCTTGCAACCATTTATAATTAATTTTGCGGCGGCTTTGCCCAGGGCCTCTGTGTCAAGCTTCAAAGTTGTCAGCGGCGGGGTCATTTGGGAAGCGATAGCTAAATCGCCGACACTTATTACGCTGATGTCTTCTGGTATTTTAAATCCCATTTCTTTGACCTTTCTGTACACATTGCTTGCTATCCAGTCAAAGCCCGCAATGATTGCGGTTGGCTTAATTGATTTTACACCATTTTCAGTCGCGCTTCTGTAGCTGTTTCCGCTATCGTCTTTTTCATGGCATGGCAGAGCCAGAATATTGCTTCTGGCAATTCCAAATTTTTCACAATCATTTTCCAGCGTTTCAAGCATTTCCACTTGATTGGTTTTAAGGATGTCATAAATGTACAATATTCTTGAGTGCCCAAGAGCGGTGAGATAATCCAATATTCTATGCATATAAGCTTTGACATCTGGAATAGCGCTTAAAACCCCTTCCAGGCTTGATTTTCTATTCACTACAGCCAGCGCCTTTTTACAGGGAAGAAGTTTTTCAATAACTGTGTCTGAAATTCTTTCATCAAAGATTATGCCGGAAACATTGTTTTTTAAAAGTTCTTTGGCGTTTGAATATATTTCTTCTTCCTCTTCTGAACTTATGCCCGTGTAGGAATTCAAGGAGACAAGACTTTTATACAGCATGAACTTATTGTTTTGACTAATCTCATCCTCAAGCGCTTCGAATATTTCAAGGAAAAAGTTATCCCAGTCGGTT
Source organism: uncultured Victivallales bacterium (assembly GCA_964651145.1). GTDB lineage: Bacteria > Verrucomicrobiota > Lentisphaeria > Victivallales > GWF2-45-14 > CAZYVR01. The sequence goes on from CAZYVR010000208.1 coordinate 5,731, forward strand.
TTGGGCCTCAGTCTTCTAAAGAGGCAAGCTATATTATTTGAAGCTGCTTTTTCTTGTCCCGCCTTCGGTTCAGAAACAAAAGTTCCCTTGCCATGCTCGCGATATAGAATTCCTTCTTTTACAAGCTCAGTCACAGCTTGCCTAGAGGTGAGGCGATGCACGTGAAATTGTTTTGCCAGCATATTTTCAGACGGCAACATTTCCCGAGGCTTCATCTTGGAAGCCATATCTATTAAAATATCTTTTAATTGAAGATATTTCGGAACATGGGAGTTTATATCTAAACTGTACGTTGTTGCATCAAGGGTCATTTTATACTCAATGTTGTTCTTATATATACAAGTATAACTTATATATACAAGATGTCAAGAGCTATTATAAAAAAGACTTACCCCTTTAACCAATATTTCTGTTCTCGAAATTTATATGCTGTTTTTTCTGGCGCATACGCCAAGCTGAAGTTCAGTGATGTTTTCGGTTGAATCAAAATCCAGCCAAGTTTTGTACACTTCCCGCCCTTGATTGGCAGTCAAATAGCCTGCGTTTAAAACTTCATTCATAAATGTTTGCCATGCCTCCCCTATGTTAAGCATCGGGCCGACAAAATCTGTATAGGCGCATTGAAATGGCAAAGCTTCCATAAAGAAAAACTCTCCAGAAGCGCCTTTCTTCTCTTTTACAGGGAGAGCCGCGAAAATTTGAAATTTTTCGCCCGGCTTTACGTTTGAGTTCATATAAATAAACTCCACAGGTCCGTCCAGATCCAAGCCACGCCTTCCTGATTCGGTAAAAAGCAAATCAAGCGTGTCCTCCGCAAAGTCTGGAATTTCAGCGACAGTCAAAAACTTCTCCGCGCAAAAAAATGTTTTTGCCCCAATTTCCTTGATTAAAATATCCATGCTCCCCCTCCGGCTATCTGGTTTAATGCTATTTCGCATTCTTAAAGAGATATAAAAAGCTGCGAATATCAATTCAAAATAGCAACAACAACTGACTTTTAGAATGCGCCTGCGTATAATTTAATATCTTGCGCCAATGCCATGTTTACAAATAAAAATTAATTTTATAAAAAACTTTTGCCGAAGCCATAGCCTTATCATCAGTCCTCTTTGTCGCTAAAATTTATTAAAAGAGTCATTGACAAAAAAAGAAATAGCATTTATATTAAATATAATTGAACAACGTCAATAATATTGAACATAGGCAAATAAATCATGAAAACAATTCTAGTAAAATCAGGCTGGCAAACTATAAATATAGGCGATATAGGACACACACCCGGGCTTCTGCATATTCTTGAAGAAAGATTTCCGTCATCTCGAATTATCCTATGGATAAATGATGATTCAATGGGAGTGGGAAAAATGCTTCAGTTCAATTTTCCCAAAGTAAAGATAATCAAAGGCTTTTATGATGGGAAGGAAAATATATTTTCCTGCAAAGACCTTGAAGATGCTTTCACGGAAGCAGATATTCTGATTCAAAGCTCCAGCCCCATGATTCACAAAAAACCGCTGAGGTCCTGGATTGATTTCAGCGACAAGCCTTTTGGAATTTTTGGAGTTACATTAGACAAATCATATTTAGAAAATATCGAGAGCGACCCTGAGCTAAAACAAATACTCGACAAAGCATCCTTCATCTTTACAAGAGAAACAACTTCACTTAAAAATCTTCAACAAACGGGGACTGCCTGCCCCAATGTCCGCTACACTCCAGACGCTTGCGTGGCCTCCAGTATAGAACAGGAAGAAGTGGCAAAGACATATTTAAAAGAGAACGACCTTAAAGAAAAAGAATTTATATGCGTCATTCCGCGCTTAAGAACTTCTCCTACTTATTGCCATCGCTGGGAAACTCCCTGGAGCTCGGGAAATGACATGCCTGAATTTCATAAAAGACACAATCCAATATCCCAGAGCAAAATCAAAGAAATAGAAGAACTCAATTACCGCCATCGGGCAGAGGACATGGCAAAGCTTCGCGAAGTAATTGTATACTGGGTGCGGCAAACAAACAAAAAAGTTCTTCTCTGTCCCGAAATGACTTACCAATTATATTTATTGGGCAACGATCTTTACGCCCCGCTTCCAGAGGACGTAAAGAGCAATGTCATAATAAAAGACCGCTATTGGCTTACAGATGAAGCGGCAAGCGTTTACAAAAGGGCATTCGCTCTTGTGAGCCAGGATTGTCACTCGCCACTGCTAGCTTACAACAAGCAAACCCCCGCGCTTTATCTAAGACAGGAAGGCAGCACAGGCAAAGGTCAAATGTACTATGATTTCGGCCTGTCCGACTGGGTTTTCGAGTATGACAAAACTCAAGCCTCCGCTATAAGCAAGCGGCTTCTTGAGATCTATGAAAATCCTGAAAAAGCAAGCAAGTATCTTGGCGCAGCCTTGAATAAAATAGAAAAAGAACATAAAGTCGCATTGGACATTATAGAAACACAGCTCAAAGCCATTTAACAGCAAAACAAGCGAAATAATTTATGATTCAAGTTATTGAAAGATTTCACAAAATAATGCTGGCTGTCTCAAGAGACAAAAACGCCAATTGCTCTGTTTCTGAATTGGCGGCAATTCTCAATATTTCCACATCGGCCTGCGCTAATATAGTGAAAACAATGGTTGAACTTGGATATTTGCGCTCACTGGGGCCGCGCCAGAATTATAAAATGGGAGATATGCCGTATTATATCGCGCGTCACGGGAAATTTCATCAGGCTCTAATCGCGACAGCCCGTCCTTTATTGGAAAAAATGATGCTTGAGATAAACGAACTTGCTGTTCTGGTGGTTGAGCATAATGGAAGGCGATGCGAACTTCTGCGGATGGAATCCAACAACCTTCTTCAGGTCAAATCTCCGAACAATCTGGACAGCCTTATGACTTCCCCCACCGGATGCGTCATCCTAGCCGGCAAGACTGAAGAATATCGCGAGTCTTACTGGAAAAACTGCGCGGACAAAGAGAACTGCCCTCAAGCAAAAAGCTTCAAAAAATTCAATGATGCCTGCAAAAAAATAAACAAGGAAGAAAGAATCATTCTTGAGCCAAAAGAAACTGATTACCTGAAAAGAATGCAGTTGTCGGCGAGAATGGCATTCCCTATATATAAAAACGGCGAGACAGCGGCAGCTTTAGGGCTTGTTGTTCCAATGATAAGATTCAGCGCGGACGAGAACCGCAATAAAATTATGGAAACGGCAAGCGAAACAGCGCAAAAAATAAGCGAAAAACTAACCGGAGGGGCTGATGAAAATAAGAAAAATTAGACTTCACAAGTTCACACTCATAGAATTGCTCATTGTAATAGCAATTATTGCCATTCTTGCAAGCATGCTATTGCCGGCGTTGAGCAAAGCAAAAAACAGAGTTCAAGCCATCAATTGCTTGAACTCATTAAAACAAATGGGAATTGCCACAGGATTGTACGTTATTGACAACGATGGCTACCCGCCTCAAACGATAGCTTACAACAGCGAATTGGACGCAACATTCCGCTGGAATATGCTCTTAATAGTTTACTCAGGGCTCAGTCCTAAAATGTGCTGGTGTCCCTCGATGACAAATAATGAATACAGCAATTTTTTCTATTCCGTGTCAACTCCTGAATCCGTGGAACAAGGCATTGACCGCGATAAGTTCACTTACTCAAACTATGGGATGAACTGGAATTTTGAAGCTGGCCGCTCGTACGCAAAAATTTCTCGCTTCACGTCTCCTTCGCAAACTGTTTTTATTATGGACAGCTACAATAAGGCAGATCCAACCGTTGGGCGCTACATGGTTCCCGACTTTTACCCAGCCAGCGACAGTTGGGGCATTATTGATCCAAGGCATAGCAACTCCGCCAATGTCCTATACATTGACGGCCATGCAAAGGGAATAAAAGTTTCCATTCCAGGAAACCGCTACAGTTGGAACGAGTCACTAAATCCATATTCACGCGCGCCTCTGAATGACAATGTCAGCGTTTTTTGGGACCCCCGAACATAACACATAACATAAAATAACAGGCTAATCATGAAAAACTTTCTTAAAAAAACAAATAGAAAAATGTTGCTTGCCATTGGAGCTGCTGGATTATGGATGCTTCTTCCGGGATGCGTAGCTAAAGCAAATAAAACTCCCATAAAAACTAAGCAAAGCATCACAGAAGCAACAAAAGTCAGACCGTTGCCTGATTCCCTTGGCGCGCGTCTGGATAAACTTTCGGAGCGCGCAAAAAATGACCCCAAGCTGGCCGAGCGCTTATCGTCCTTGCTTAAAGAAGCGCGCGCCATAGCCCGCAAACCTATTTGGACGCGAGTCCACACATTGGCTGACTACAAAAAACTTGACGGCATAAATGCCAGAAAAATGAAGCACAAAGACCGGTGCGACATGATGACCGACAGGGTAAACGCCGAACACCACGCGCGAGCGATTCAAGACAGCAGAATGGCTCGCGAGATGCTGCCCGAGCTCCCATTTTTGGCCGCGGCGTATCGCATGACAAAAGAGCCTGAATTGCGCGACACAATAGTGCGCCAACTTGAAGAGATGGCAACCTGGAAAGAACTCCAGCGTCAGGGATGGAGCTTAAC
>CAZYVR010000209.1:0-2148 GCA_964651145.1 uncultured Victivallales bacterium
TCCGGGCATACCCATTCGCTGATAAACTGCTGCCAGCCAACGCAATACTCAACGCGCATTGTTCTTGGCGTTCCGGGTTCAGCTCCGCGTTTGTAATGAATGGAAAATTCAACGCTTTTAACATCATAATCGATATAGTTTACCTGACCCGAAATAATCCCGGCTGCGCTTGCTGTCGCGTCATGCTTATTTTTCTCAGGAGGAGGAAATTCGTATTCGCACTGGGGGCATTTCTGATAGGCCGCATGGATAACAGCGTTGCATTCAGGGCATTTCTTTGCGGGCGCTTCGCCGTTGCCTTTGCCGGGATCATTTATTTGAATTGCGTCCACCGGGCCATGACGCATTATGTTGCCTCCGTAGTCGAGAATAAGGCAATTTTCCTTGCCAGGGTGAAGGCGGAAACCGCGACCTGTCATTTGATAATAAAGCCCCGCCGACATAGTCGGTCTTAATAAAACAACACAGTCAATACATGGCGCGTCAAAACCAGTTGTAAGGACTCCGACATTAACCAGATATTTAAGTTTTCTGTTTTTAAAGTCTTCTATATACTGCTCCCTGAAAAGTGACGATGTCTCGCCGAAAACACACTCAACTTCAACGTCATATTCTTTCCGCAAAGTGTTGGCTATATGCTCAGCGTGCTTTACGCCTGCCGCGAAAATCAAACAGGATTTGCGGTCTTTTGCATAAGAAATAATTTCACTGCATGCGGCAAGAACAAGATTTTCCTCATCCATCAATTCTTCAGCTTCCGAGGCTATAAATTCTCCAGCCCGGATATGAAGCTTGGATGTGTCAGCCTCGCGCCTTCCAGCTTTGGTTATCAACGGACAGAGGTATCCCTGAGCAATAAGCTCCTTGACTCCTATTTCATAACAGATATGATTCAGCAAATTTTCAGGTCCACAAATCATGCCCGATTTCATGCGGTAGGGCGTGGCCGTCAATCCAATCAGCCGGACATTAGGATTGACCACTTTCATGTCAGACAGAAAAGTTTGGTACATGCCTTCTCCGTCTGGCGGAATTAAATGACTTTCGTCGATTAGAATCAAGTCAAACGCCCCCAATTCACAGGCGCGTTTATAGACAGACTGAATCCCTGCAATAATGACAGGAGCGAGTGTGTCACGGCTTTTCAGGCCGGCAGAATAAACGCCGATCATAAGCTCCGGAGCAATAGCATTAAGCTTGTCGACTGCCTGCTGAAGAAGCTCCTTTACATGGGCCAGAATCAGCACACGGCCACTCCAGCGATGGATGGCATCCCGAACAATTGTCGCCGCGATCGGGGTCTTTCCGCCAGCTGTTGGGATCGCGATGCAAGGATTGTCATCCCGCTCACGCAAATGCTTATAAATAGCCTCAATGGCCTCTGTTTGATATGGCCTTAATTGCATAATTTTTTCCCCTTGGAGATTGACAAACAGGCAAGCTGCACGTAAACTAGGCTTAGTGAAAATACGTAAAGGAGTATAGTTATGTCTAAACTGACTTTGAGCATGCCGGACAAGGATATTGTTCTGGCAAGAAAAAGAGCAAAAACGCGGGGAACAAGTATTTCCTCCATGTTTTCAGAATGGATACACGCGGAAACGCCAACGGACACGAAGCGCAATAAAATAGGGCCGTTGACGCGTTCCATTTCGGGCATCATAAGTTTGCCGGACAACTTCAATGAAAAAGAAGAAATGGCTGAAATTCTTTCTGAAAAATATGGATTGGAATAATGAAAATATTCACCGACACCAATGTGCTTCTTGATGTCCTTGCAGAGCGCAAGCCCTTCTATGACGCTTCCGTTGCCATATTGAACCTTTTTGAAAAAGATCAGGCGGAAGGATTTGTTTCCGCAATGAGTTTTAACAATACTCATTATATTCTTCGCAAGAGAAGCGGCAGAAACAAGGCGCTTAAAGCGATGCGCACACTTCTTGACACTTTCAGCGTGGTTTCGCTTGATGAAAAAATACTCAGCCGCACTATTGACGCGGATTTTAAGGATTTTGAAGATGGAATCCAGTTTTTCTCTGCAATGCGGTGCGACGCCGATTACCTGATCACGCGCAATGTCAAAGATTTTCCGCATCATGATATTCCGATACTCACTCCTGAAGAATTCCTGAAACTGGATTTGGATTT
>CAZYVR010000209.1:2248-10283 GCA_964651145.1 uncultured Victivallales bacterium
GAATCGTTTGGAGTCATCACATTTACCGCTCGGCATATGGATGAGAGTTCGCTCTGGGCAATTTTTACGGCTGTCTGATTTGGATTGTCAAGATTCAGTCTTGCCCAGACTTTTCTGCCTTTGTATTCGCCTTCGATAACTTCGAAAGTCAGTTCCAGAAAGTGTCCGTTCCCTGTTTTGGTCGGCTTCATTTCAGACTCGGAAATCACAGCAATGTATTTATTGGCAGGAACAGGCTCGAATGCGATTGCGGGATCCACTTCATTTGCGTTAAAATTGAGTGTAGACATTGTTCATTTTTCCTTTTTATTTTCGTTTGTTGTTTGATGATTTTTAAAAGTTTTGCGATCTTTGAATTCTTGTTTTTTGCCCCGATTCCAGTCCTTGACGATAATACCCACATGGACGACTCCATATTTCACATTCTCTTCCGCATTTAGCCATCATCCATCTCCTCTTTTTTTGGCAGTTCCTTAAGTTCAATTTTGGGATGGAGCCCGACTGTTCGCTTCTTCTCTGTGTCAAATTTTCTCAGTTGCATTGCGTACTTTTTCTTGCCGCAATAATTATTGAGCAATCCAAGGTCATGCAGAGCAAACCTCCGTTGATGGTAAACATTGCTTATGATCTGCCGCGATTTGCGCTGATAAATAACCCAGCTTCTTCGAATCATTTCTTGTCCTCCTCGCCGATCATCTCTTTTATAAACGCGTTCCATGAAAGAGACAATTCAGGCGGAAGACTGAAGCGGTTTTTAGCCACGCATGCCGGCCCGCCAACTGTGCGAATAATCCGTTCTCCGCCATCAGCTCCTATAGGCGCGGCGATAGTGCGCTCTCTATTGAACCCAGCGTCTTCTTTTTGAATTCTGAACCTGCGAGTGACAAATAAAACAGCGTCCACCCATTCAGAAATTAATGCGTTTGCGTGCTTGTGAAGACGCGGCGAATATCGATCGTAGGCTGAAGATTCCGGATCTTCAAACTTCTCCACTTTTGAGTGCGCAATCAGAATGCATGCCATGCCTTTTTCATTTCTGAGAACTTCCAGCAGATTGAGGATTTTTCGCCAGTGACTCAAGGCATGGACATAGCCTTTTGCATAACCGCCATCTGCTTTTTCGATGGAGCGAACCCCATATTCGCGGCAGACTTCGTCAAAAATAAGCCGCTCCAGCCAGTCGAGAGAGTCAATAACAACTGTTTGGAAATCATGCTGTTCCTGATGCAGAGCCTGAAGCGATGCCAGAACTTCATTGAGGTTTTTAGCCAGCGGAAACTTATGACAGTTAATTTCAGAAAGACCATCTTCTGTTGTCACAAAAACGGCTTTGGGAGCCGATGCTCCGAATGTTGATTTACCAATTCCCTCGCTGCCGTAAAGCATGATTCTTGGAGGCTTGGACTCTTTTCCTGACTTGATGTTTTCAAGCAAACTCATGATGCGTTGCTCCTTCCTTTAATGTGAATATTTGTATTTGACGCAAATCTGGTTGTCGATGATGCAGGGATGCTGTTTGCATTCGGTTTCCTTTTTCTCAAATGCGCATCCTTTGCAGTTCCCTGACTTGCTCGAGACCATTTCCAGTTTCTTTTCCTTTTGGCGTTTCATCGTGTTTCCTTTTCTTGTTTATGGTTTAAGTTCAATCAATAATTCGAATTCCTTCATGCCCGGTTGGCCAGATGTTTTCGGCGCGACATTTCTTGAGCCTTTCAATGGCCGCAACGTTTTCCATTTCAGCATAGTCCAACGCTTGATCAGAAACTTTCCAGACGCCACAACGAAAGGGCTCCTTCTTTTCCACGGCGATGATATGGACTGGGTATTTGATTTTGGATACTTCGCGCAATACCGCGCGGTAAAACGCGAGCTGATAGACATAGCCAAAGCGTCTGGCATCCGACTCAAACCAAGTCAGATCGTCGCAGGTTTTGAGGTCGACAAGACCGTGTCTTTCACCAAAGAAATCCATCCGTATTTGACAGGGAATGCCGCGATATCCTGCTCGAATCACGCCTTCTGCTATGCCATTCTCAAGAAGCCGGGCTGCCTCATTGTGAAGCTCCACGGCAACCTGCAGTCTGCTAATGAAGCCGAAGTTGGAGGGTGAAATAACCTCCTTCTCCTGGTCGGCAATCCATTCCTGGTAAGCCAATGTGTTTTTTCCATAAGCCTTGCCAGTTTTCTCATTGATAGCTTGTCCGACAATGTACTGCGAATGGAAGACATCCTTCCCTTCAAGGATCAGACAGTGCGCCGCTCTCCCAATGGCATAAGCTGGCTTGTCTCCGTCTTTAATCTGTCCAGCTTCCTTTTTGCGAAAAAGCTCCGGACATTTGCGAAAGTCCCCCAACATATGGCTGGATAGAAATTCTCCGCGCTTCGAATGATACAGTTTCGATGGTTCTGTAATGATGTAATCTGGTTTTGTCATAACTATTTGTTCCTTTCAAAAAAAACATCTCTTTACTACCTTTATTTCCATATTTTCGAAAAAGTGTTCAGTTTAGCCTCAAAAAAAGTATGTAAATCCGCTGTCGAGCATACCCTTTCGGATTGTCTTAATTTTTGCATAGATGGTTGTCCGCGAGATTCCCAATATTCTTGCCGCATCGCAAATGCGCATTGTTTTCAGATGTTCACAGATTTCCTGTAAATCATCGGAAAGGCTGACAATAAATTCATCCATATCCACTTTTAAAGGAAGCCCGTCGTGTTCCATTTTGCTGGAGCCATCTTCAAACAGTCCTTCAGTGTTTATTTGTTCAATCAGTTCACTGTAGCAATTCGGTTCTGCTGAAAATTCTCCGGGCAAATTTAAGGACAGTGAAGGGTTGTGATAATAACGCGCAGAAGGCAAGAGCCTGTTTCGGATAATTTTTTTAAGGCTATTGCCAAGGACAAGATAAGAGAAAGAAGGCCATGAACTTTGCCTTGAACGAAAATTCCGTGATTTTTTCCATAGTGTTACGGCAAGTTCCTGTTCAATATCTTGACGTTCATGTTTGAGGATTTCTCCTGTGAGAAGAATTTTCTTTGAAGTGGCGCGGATGTTTCTCCAGTCTTCTTTTGAGAGTTTTTTGAAAGCTTTTCGTCTAGGCATTTTTCTCCTTTACGACAGTCGCCGGGACCGAAAAGCCCTGAAAGTTTACCCGATGCGATTGCTGTTGTTGTTTTTAGTTTCAGACTTTCCGTTGTCCTTAATGGCGACATGTCACGGAGAATGACTTGAAATAAAAACACAGAGAATCTTCCTGGGCTGTACTCCGTTGGATATAAACATTTTGTAGCTAAATGGAAAAGTTGGCTTTTTTTGTTGAGACGCAAAAAAACTCCGTGACATGTCACGGAGCATAGTATTTGTCACGCAAAAAATAATAAATATATTGAAGCAATCCTTACAGAAATAAGAAGCATTCAAAAACAGGTTTCTGAGGCTGATTTATTTTTACTTGCGCAGTTTGGGATGATAGACGGAACTTTTTGTGTCAGGTGTGATTTTGAATCGGCATACATAAGCCTTTATGTCCCTGTTCCAGGGGATCGGGTCGTCTTTTAAACCGAAAATAGAACACAGTTTTTTGCCGAGTCGGCGTTTCCGCTGACGATTTTCATCGCTTGCTTCGCTGGATTGCCATGACAAAGAGCCGTTGCCTTTTGCGAAAGCTTCAAGCATAAGCCAATCCCTTGCAGGATTGCCATTGCGTCTATCCGCCATTCCCATTTCATGATAATGCAACTCAACCTTTTCATTGCCGGTGGCAATGCTCACTTTGTGTCCATCCTTAAAGTGAATGCTTATATCTTCCCAGTCAGTTCCTGGCGGCAAATTGAAGCTGCATTGCTTTTTCTGCTCAATCTCAACTGATTCAATTATTTCACTCCAGATATTATCGAATGACGGCAGAAGTTCCATTTTGCAGTCATTCTTACATTCAAGGATTTCATCAAGAGAAAACCTTTCAATTTGAAAATCGTCCAAAATCCTTTCAGTTGCCACAGGCAAATCGTGATGAACAAGAGTTAAAAGAACGAAAGGCTCCTTTTTCTGCAGGCACAGTTTAGGTATTTCTTTGCAAAAGGAATCTCCTTTGCGGTAAGTCAAAAATACGTTGCGCCGTTTTCCCGGTCTTGCAGCCAGGCTACCTATCCGCCAGGTATAGATATCTCCGCAACTCTCATTGCATGGCTCAATGCCGATCCCCCTAGCAAGCGCCTCATGAAAAGCGAAAGAGTCAAGCTTGTATGTCATTGCCGCTTGAGTTGTGAGCTTCAAGTCAGGTTTGAACATTTTAAGACAGGCACCTTCCGGGACGCCATCGCTCCACATTATGCTGCGGTCACAAAAGTGGCAGCATTCATTTTTGTCGGGGCAGATTATACTCGAAGCAATATCGTCAACAGGAAGCAAAAAGCGTTCTGCAAAGGTTCTGAAAGCTGGAAATTTGCCAAGTTTGTATTCCCAATTCCATAGCGCCCCCTGCGGATAAAGCCACGAAATACTATGCCAGAACAAGTTCGGATTTTTCATGCAATTCTTCTCCAAGACCGACTGCAAGAATTTTTCTGGCAATCAGCCAGCATTCAAAATTCATGGCGTAATGGTCATATTTGTAACCGGAGCGGTTGTCGCTGTAAAGGGTGAAGGTCTTCCTTTTTCTGTCTGTAAAAAGGACTGTAAATTTTATTCGCATAAAAGTGTCAGATTTTCTCAGAACAACTCCATCACTTTCCCAATCCAGAAAGACATCATCCGCCTTATATGTTCGCTTAACATTATTGGCGCCTTCTTTGGTTATCACGCATTCACTAAGCTTAATGTCTAAAATTGCCGGAAAATCTTTCCAGACCATAAAACTTCTATCCTGCTTCCTGATGGCTTCAAAATTGTAAAGAGGCTGGTCTATAAAAAATTCGTAATCACCGAAAAAAGCGTGCCCAAACATTTGAGGATATTCGGTTTTCATCCAAGTGCTTTTCAGCCCGCCAATGGTGATGCGCAATCTGCCGCTTTCGGGGTTAAATACGACTACATCAAAACTCTCAAGCTGGCAAATCAAGTTTCTTGTTTCTTCATAACCAGGAATTATGGCTCCGTGACGAGTGAGTGGTTCTCCTTTGCGAATAAGAAAGCAAAACTCTTTATCTTTTTTAAACTTTGAAATCTGGACTGTTTCGCCGCGTCCATGAGTGTGAAATGTAACATTAAATATCCTCTCCAGTTCCCGTATTTGCGCTGTGGAAGGGCTCCAATCATTAAAGCGCCTTACGCCAATAAAAGTGGAGAAAGACTGCGGTTCTTTCATATTCACACGATCGTTGATTTTTTTCAGGAGTCCTGGCTCATTAAGGTAAATCAGCAAGGCAAGATCACCCGCAGACATTTTGTCTGTGATAGGCTGCGCGTAACTCTTTCCAATAATGTGTTCAGCTAAAATGTCGAAAAAATCGCTTTTAGACATTGCGTCAATAAGTAACAAGGCGTCAAAAAGTCCTGTTTCAAGGTCAAACATTGGACAAATAAGGAGCGAAGCGAGGGACTTGTAATTGAAAGTTTCTTCAGTTGCATCTTCTGAAATAGAAAAGTTTACCAGCTTAAAATAATCTTCAAACTTTCTGAGCAGGAGCATTAAATTGTCAAAGGACAGTTTTCTTAAAGCCTCGGGACTGCCAAAGCATCGCAACCTATAGACAGACATAAAGTTACCTCTTATTTTAATTTGTCATTGAAAGCTCAATTTTATTTAAAAACCTGCAGTCAAAGCAGGACTAATTATTTCTCTACAGAAATTATGTTCTCTATTTTTTATAAATCCACAATAAAAAGTCAGAAGAAAAATATAACCTTAAAAACACTCTGTCAAACCTAAAAATATAGAATAATAATAAAACATTATTCCAGCAAATCCATAAAGTACATTTTCTCACAAACATATTCTATTTTTTACTTTCTGCATATTTTGTCCCAAAGGTACCTTGAGAACTAAAAATATTGCCATTTTTTGAACTCAAACTGAACACTTTTTCGAAAATATGGAAATAAAGGTAGTAGAGAGGCATTGCTTTTTCAGATGAAGAGCAATGTGAAGTTTGAAAAATATGGAGCTTGGATATGAAAAATAAAAAAACATCGCATGAAATCACAGAAATAGCTGAGCTCCTTGCCGCCGGAATAATCAGGATGAAACGGAAACAGAAGGAAAAATCCCAAAAATGAGTGAGAACGGAATAGATCAATCGATAAAGGATAATGCCATCAGCCCGAAATCGGCAGAGAGCGACGGTCATAAAGTCGAACAGCATTCTATAAAAGACCAGATTGAAGCGGACCGATATCTGAATTCAAAGAAAGCTATGAAAAAGAAAGGTTGGGGATTGAGAATAGGTAAAATGATCCCTCCAGGAGCTTAAATGAGAAAAGTCGAGAATAATTTTAGCGCCCAACGAGAACTGCTGCCGGCAAGGCGAATCAGCGGAAGTTTTGACGCCGCGCAGACGCACGACCACAACCACCGCCATTGGGCGGCCGCCGAGGGGTTGAGCGCGGATGGCGAAGCCAATGCCGAAGCGAGGCGCAGCCTTCGCAACCGCTCGCGTTACGAGGTAGGCAACAATTCCTATGCCAAAGGAATAGTCCTGACTCTTGCGAACGACACTATTGGCACCGGGCCGCGCCTTCAGATGTTGACTGACTATGAAGCGCTGAACCGTCGGGTGGAAAGAGATTTCATGCTTTGGTCTGGGGCTATCGGACTCCCGGAAAAACTTAGGACGATGCGGATAGCGCGGTGTCAGGACGGTGAAACCTTCGGTATTCTGGGGTACAACCCGAGAGTCTGGCATGATGTCAAACTTGACCTGAAAGTGATAGAGGCCGAACAGGTGACCAGCTCTTTATGCCTAACTTTTGACGATCGCGAAGTTGACGGAATTATTTTTGATGATTTTGGAAATCCTGAAAGATACCGCATAATGAAACACCATCCTGGCGGCATAGATTTTTCCTATAGCGATGATTTTATAGACATAGCGGCGAACGCCGTAATTCACAATTTCCGTCAGGACAGGCCCGGGCTTCACAGAGGCGTTTCCGAGCTTACTCCGGCGTTACCGCTGTTTGCGCAGTTGAGGCGGTATACGCTTGCGACACTGAGCGCCGCTGAAGCCGCCGCTGACTTTGCGGGAATCCTTTACACGGACGCGCCAGCGGAGGGCGAATCTGACGATGTAAGGCCGATGGACAGTTTTATCCTTGAAAAGAACACCCTTCTTGCAATGCCGGGCGGTTGGAAGATGGGACAACTCGACCCAAAGCATCCCGCGACGACATATGCTGAATTTAAACACGAACTTTTAAATGAGATAGCCCGTTGCTTGAATATCCCTTACAACATCGCGGCATGCAATTCCAGCGGTTACAATTACGCGTCCGGTCGACTGGATCACCAGACCTATTACAAAAGCATCCGGGTCGATCAGGCATTCATTGCGTCTGTAATCCTTGACAAGATTTTAGTGGCATGGCTACGCGAGTATTTTCTTATAAATCCTCCTCTTGGCCAAACCACACGCTATCCGCTACCGGAACACGCCTGGTTTTGGGACGGAACAAGCCATGTTGATCCCCAAAAAGAAGCTAGAGCTCAAGGATTAAGGCTCAAAAACAATGCTACAACCCTGGCGCATGAATTTGCGCTGATGGGCAGGGACTGGGAAAGCGAATTAAGGCAAATCGCGCGGGAAAAACAGCTGATGAAAGAACTCGGATTAACCGATTCTGATATAAAAAAATAACCCAAAATAAAAGAAAGGGAATCGCAATGAGTAACGAATTTTTGATGATCGAGGCAGCCGCCAATGGCGATAAACCGAAAGTGATAGGACTGGCTTATGGCGGTGGCAAGATGAGGCTTCCGGGCTGGCGACATCCGGTGGTAGTTGATTTAAATGGAATGGAGATTCCAGATTCTGTTCCACTTTTGGCAAACCACGAAAACAAAGTGGCATCCAGAGTGGGAGTTATTTCCGCAAAAGT
>CAZYVR010000210.1:0-10261 GCA_964651145.1 uncultured Victivallales bacterium
AAGACGCAGAGAAAGCTATGATTCCTCGGAACAAAGCGCAGAAGAGGCGAAAAAAGCCTTACGGTACGTATAGAGAAACCGGTAGTTGGTATTATGATTTTCTTTCATGGAAATTTGAAGTTGAAAATGTTGGAAAACCTCATTTGATCGAGATTGATTATCCCGATGATGCTGACCGAGCAATTGCCGCGATGGTAGTTGAGAACTCTTATTATAAAAATATTTGCAATGATCGAGGAGACAGAGGGTGGCCCTGTGCCGCGTCTGGAGTATATACAGGATTTGAATATCCCGTCTCTAATAAAATGAAAACTTTACGAATGGTTTATTACCCATCCATGAAGGTGGAAACTGTTAACATAGCAACAGCGAGAGCCGGAGTCTCGGCAGCTGTAAGCAAAATAAGAATATATGAAATAGAGAATGATTTGCCGATGTTAAAAGTTGCTTCTAAAAGAGATAGATTGACTGGGCTTCATACTGAAAGAATCAGTCAGTTACCTTTTAATTTTTACACAGGCGAAGAAGATTATCTGTTTAAATCTCAGATGTCGTTGTACCCCTATCATGGTTTTTATAAGGCATGGTATATCACTACAATGAACCTGATTAAGTATATGCGTTTCTGTGGTGAGAATATGCTTATAGGTGGCGTTTATATGTATAATCGGCCTGAGTATCCTACAAAAACAAAAGCAAATTACAGACAAAACTTTGTGGCACAGGGGGATGCGGCAAGTTTGATTGGAGAGATGTTTGCCTGCAATGATTTGAATCTTTTGCTTGGGGTGGAATATTCATGTCCAATAGATATTCAGCAGAAAGACCAGAGTATAGACAAACAGGTCGCGGAAGGAAAATATACGTGTCGTTCAGTCGATAAATTCGGGAAGCAGGTGGAGGTTTGCTCCAGGATAAGAAACAGCTTTGAACCAGACGTTGAAAAAGGCTTTTATGAGGTTGTCAAAGAATTGTGTGAATTGTATAAAGACAATCCCGGAATAAAAGGTATGGCTTTTCAGGAAGGAGCCCTGTTCGGGCCCACAATTCCGGTCGGCGTTAGGGAAGACGATTTAATGAATGTAAGTTATGATGATGTAACTATTGGTCAGTTTGAGCAGGATACAGGGATAAAGATTCCAGCTGATAAAGTTGGTGTGAAACGGTTTATGCAACGCTATGATTGGTTAAAAAAGAACGCTTGGAAAAAATGGATGCAATGGAGATGTAAAAAGGTTTATAAAATAAATAAAAATGTCGCCGACATGTTGAAAAAAGCCAATTCATCATGGATTATGCACATATTTTTTAATCAAAACGCAAACTCGATGTTTGATCAAAATCAGTCACCTGTTTATTATCAACAAACAACCGGCTTCGATCCACAGATGTACAAAGATCCTGTATTTTGTGTATCAAGATACTTCTGGCATTGCGTAAGGCAGCAAATTAATTACCCTGATCGTTATATTAAATCAAGAGCCTGGACAACTAATCCTGAAGTCGATTCTATCTTTACTGACGGACTGTCTCGTACAGGTGTTCAGATTATGAATCAATTTATTGAGCCAACATTAAAAGCAGACAACTGGTACTGGGCATCAGGATTGGCCGCTGCTTATTTTCTTCCTGTTGATGAGAATATACTTGAGTCTTACAATGAAGTGCTGTTGCTTTCAACTCCTTATATTATCGCTCAATTCTGGACTGATATGGCTTTCTATAATGGAAATGAACAGTACCGCAGATTATTTAATCGTGCGTTCTCTGTTATTCCTGAAGGGAAATACAAAACATTGAAAGGTAATGGGCTTGATAAAAATATTGTAATCAGATCTAACGGCAAGGCTTTTTATGTTATAAATCCTTTTAATTGTGAACTGGATGTAAAGTTAAGCTTTAATAAAACGATTAGTCTTACCGATCTTGCTACAGGTAAAAAATATGAAATAGAGGATAAGACTGTCTCTTTAAAAATTTCACCATACGGACTGATGACATTGATGCCGAACGCTGATTCTGTTGTTGGCGCGGAAACAAGAGTTGAGAAGAAATGTATTGACTTTTACGAAAGTAAATTGCAAGAGTTTACAAGTATTAAGGCGCAGATAAATAAAAAGCTAAAAATAGGCAAAATTCCAAAAGAAAGCATCAGGGTCGCAAAGCAATTTATATCCTTGGTGGACAATGCTGAAAAATTCCTTCTGGAAGGCCATGTTGGAAAAGCCCGATTTATATTGGATGGTTTTATGTTTAAATATTGCTATGGTCAAGTCAAAGATTTGGCAACGCCTATATGTTGGATGCTTATAGGACCATTTGACAATCAGGACAGAAAAGGTTTTGACACTGAATATCAAGCAGAAAAAGATGCGCTCAATAATATTCGCCAAGAATCATACGTCGGATTTGATGGAAAACCCGTTAAATGGCAAAAGGCAATAGCCAAAACAATAGGAAAAAACAGAGGCATTGTTGATTTTTTGGAACTTTATGGGGAGAATAGCAATTGTCAGGTGGCCTATGCATGGACGTATATAAAATCGGACAAGGACCGCAATGTAAAATTGCTTGTTGGCAGCGATGACGGAATTAAAATTTGGATTAATGGACAGAAGGTATTTAGCCACTTGACTAAGAGAGGGCTTACTCCTGCACAAGAAACAGTTGACGCCACATTGAAAAAAGGATGGAACAGAATTCTTCTTAAAGTGGAAAATGATGTGGGCGGTTGGGGATTTGCTTTTGATATAAAAGATGAAGATGGGAATGATATAGATGATTTAGAATATTGGGCACTAAGAAAATAGTGTTTAAAGAAGAGGAGTATATGAAAAAGAAAAAATGTTTTACTCTCATTGAATTGCTCGTTGTCATCGCTATAATAGCGATCCTATCCTCAATGTTATTGCCTGCGCTAAGGAGTGCCCGTGAAATGGCAAAGGGCACATATTGCAAAAATAATTTGCGTCAAATAGGAGTTTGCCAAGGGAGTTATGAAGTTGATTTTGGAGCCTTGCCACTTACATACGGAGCCAATGCTGGGGATGTCAGCTGGACAAAAACAATGCTTTCCGTTGGTTTGTTGACTGTAACAAAAGATGAATTTTGGGGCGCTTTATCCACTAATTGTTCAGTTCTTGATTGTCCCTCTAGAAATAGCACGTGGTTTGAATATTCGCAGAATTCAGCCTTGGCCAGTCGCATGGGAGTGCTTGATACTGCCGGGCACGAGAGTTGGAACCGAACGGCAATTCGTCGCTCAAGGATATCTTCTCCATCCAAACGCATGATATCATGTGATGATACAAGTTTTCTTCGCAATAGTAGCTCCGGCTTTGAGGATCCGGAATTTTATGTTCACAAAAGTGCTATTAACTTGTTATATCTCGACTCTCACGTGGGATCATTGAAAATGAAAAAACTCTATTATTTCTTGTTTTATCAACCACTTTTGGGATTAACTGAATAAATAAATAAAAAAAGAGAAATTATTATGTTCAAATTTTTAGTGTTTGGTGCATCTATTTTTATGTTTTGCGCAAATTTATGGGCAGTTTTTTTAGATGGGACAAGCAAACCTTATAAGACTTGGGCAGAAGGGAAGACGCAAAATTATTCGTATAAAATCAATCACGCTGGAGAGTTGAAAGTCAAATTGAAGGAGCGTACTTTTTCAATAATGCCGATAGGGCTTTATCCACCAAACGGAAAGCATTTGTATAATGCCCTTGAATCTATAAAAGGACAAAAGCTAGATAAGATTAACAAGTATATTTTTAAAGGAGAATTTAGCGGAGTTTTTTTTGTTTACTCTTATTCTTTTTTGCCCGGTGAAGTTATTTTTGAGTGCTTTTCTGAAGCTGTAATGCCACCAAAAGGCACTCGCATGATTAGGGCTGGGGCTTCATTTTACGGGAGGAAGGTTGCCAAACAATTGCGTTTTGATTTTGAGTTGGAAGGGAAAACAATGTCACGACTTCTTGATATAAAAAACAAATATTTTAAAAATATTTCTAGCGGAGTGTTAAGGCATTTTGACGGTTTTGACATAAAAATAGACCAATCGCAAAGCGAAAATTGGAAAAAATCATCTTGGGAACTTGGAGTGGTAAAAGGTAAGCCTCAATATAAAAATGTAGTGGGTGTTGTGCTTGCGGGAACCCCTTCCAAGATTACCGATGCAGGAGATTTAGCTCATATCAAATTAATCATAAGTCTAAAGCCCACTGTTGGTGACCAGATACGCCGTGCAAAGGTGCAATAATCTAGCGGAAGAAAGCCCCGTCCCGGCAAATGTGATCCTCCCAGCTAAGAAGAGAATATTTTTAAAAAGAAAAATATGCTTCTGAACCTACGGTTTAAAAAACACGTCTGCAATTTCAAGTTTGACTCGAACCTTTGACTTGTAAGATTTAACTGACAGAGAATGCCCCTCTCGCCGAAAAATAGCCCGAATTGAAAAGTTTTTAAATTATTTCTGAGAATAAGCTCAGGCCGAAGCGTCATGTCCATTGCGGCAGGTTTCGGGGGATGATTTTGAGAAGGTAGTCTTACAGCAGCTTAGCGCGGTTTTTAGAACGCCGTCCATTCTCGCAAAAACCTATGACGCCGTCAGCAAAAATGCAGACAAGGAGAGAGCCAGCCTGCTAGAGCGACAGGATGAACTTGTCGAAAAGCTGGACTCGCTCCAGCAGGAAATGTTCCAGTCATCCGACACCGCATCGCATGGCGAATTAGACGGCATCAAAGAGGAAATGGTTAAACTTGACACTGAATTAAAGCCTTTGGAAGAAAGTTCAAGCCTTGCTGGCGGCGAACAGTCGTGGCGTCAGAAAAAGCCCAACATTGAACCCACTGAAAGGCTTGATCAGGTGCGGTTACTGCGGCGGTTCCATGACAACATCTTATTCGCTAAAGGGAAAAAGGCGTTATACTTATTTTCAGTGCCTTAAGGATTCAAAGCGCGCGGAAAGTATGTGCCCATTGAAAAGAGTTCCAGCTGGCGATATCGAAAAAGCAGTTTTGCCGCAGCTTGGAGCGGTATTCAGAACCCCATCTTTATTAGCGAAAACCTATGCGTCTATCCAGAAGAAGGAGAATAACGAAAAAGAGCTTCTCCTGAAAAGAGAGGAAGAGTTATCAATGAAGCAGGAGGATGTTCGCAAGAAAATACATAATGCCTCTGGGGCAGGGGAGCAAGCTGACTTGATTCAATTCAAGGAGGAAACAAATCGCGTCAATAAAGGATTATGTGAAGTGAAAAATCAATTGTTGCGCCTTAATAACAGCGCGGCGATAACGCATGCAAACATTATCAACGCATTTGATAATCTTGAATCATTATGGGGCGAGCTTTTTCCCGGCGAACAACAGCATCTGATGAATCAGTTAATAGAAAATATCATTTTGCAGAAAGACAACATGAAACTGGAGCTAAAAATTGGCGGCATGAGTTCTCTGATTTTCGATATTATAAATATTCAGACAGAAAGGAAAAGGTGACGATAATGAATGCGCGACCCGAGATTTTTATACAGGAGAATGGCAATCTTTGCCTTCACGTGCCGCTTAAAATCAAGTATAAAGACGGAAGAAAGCTAATCATAGCACCCAACGCTCTCGATGGCGAGGTTCCGGGCGTTGAATCCCCAGTGCAGGAATCGTTGGTTCAGATGATTGCCAGAGGGAGCGCCTGGATGCGAATGATCGAGGACGGCACGATTAGCAGGGTTCAGGAGTTAGTTGCGAAAACAGGCTATCACCGGACGCATATCGGGCGAATTTTACAGGTCGCCAATCTTGCCCCTGAACTTACTGAAGCCATCTTGGAGGGCAATGAACCGGACGGGCTGTCCATAACCAGGCTCAAAAAGCCTATCCCGGAGTCTTGGGAGGAGCAGAGTGCGCGGTTTGGATGCAATGGCTGAGGTATTGATCTGCGCGGAGGGGCGATCGAAAGGGCACTCCCGACCGCAACCACCACACGCAAAAAATGGTTTTTTTGAACTCAATGAATTATGATAGGTTCCAGGTAATACACAGTTTTCAAAATGCGAAATTAAAATGTTTGTGGGACATTTGTAAACAAAATAATCAGTTATATTTTATCTAAAAGACCAAAGGGGGAATAATTGTATCATGAAAGGTGGCACTAATCCATTTGCAGCCGTCGATCCGTGCTTGGGATATTTGTATCAAGTTCGCTTAGCACTGCTTTTCTCATTGTCCCGCATGAAAATGGACAGTGATTTTTTTGTTTCAATAGAAACACTTGATGATGTTGCCTTTGAATCGCCAAATGGTCACATATGTGAACTTTTGCAAACCAAACATCACCGTAATTTAATTGCCAATTTGACTGATTCATCCCCTGATTTATGGAAAACATTACGGATTTGGTTTGAGAGGTATGAGACTCAGACCATAGCTGAGAATACAAATCTATTCCTGATTACCACCTCCAAAGCTATGCCGGGATCTATCGCCTCTAAATTTAAACATGATTCAAAAAATGTTAATGCTGCACAGTTGACTTTATCTGACATTGCTAGAACATCTACGAATGAAACTAACAAGGAGGCATATAACGTATTCTTAAATACAAGCCCGGAACGATGTAAGGCAATATTAGAAAAGATAACGGTAATTGATTCTTCATTGTTAATTACAGATATAGCAGATGAACTCCAGAAAGAAGTCTTCTGGGCGGTTGCAAAAGAATTTCTAGCTTCATTTGTTATGAGGCTTGAAGGATGGTGGTTTCATAGGATAATTCAACAATTAACCGGTGGAGTTAATGCTCGGATATCTTCGACAGAAATAGACGCATACATGTCAGATCTTCGCGAACAGTTTAAATTGGAGAACTTGCCCATTGATGATGATCTTCTAGATTTCACACTAGACAAAGAAATCGAATCTGCTCATGTCAAATTGCCATTTGTTATTCAGCTTCAAATAATTAAGGTAGGGAAAAAACGTATTGCCTCTGCCATTCGTGATTATTATCGGGCATTTCAACAACGCTCAAGATGGTTGAGAGAGAATCTGACCATAGGACTTGAAATAAGCAAGTATGAAAAACGTTTAAAGGAAGAATGGGAAATTGTTTTTGAGGCGATAAAAGATGAATTGGACGAAAAGGATGCTGAAGAAATTAAGATAAAAGCAGCAAGGTCCGTTTTACAATGGGCTGAACGTGTATCAATTCCAATTCGTAAACATGTAACGGAACCATTTATTACCAGAGGTTCTCTGCATATTCTTGCAGAGATGCAAGCGATTGGTTGGCATCCTGAATTTCGAGAACGCCTTAATACTATATTAAGTCAGGATCCTGTAGAATGATATATGAACAACGTTGCCAAGAAGAAAAAAATCTTTTAAATCCGAGCTTTTGCGCGGTACTCCTTTGGCATGCATCATTGAATCATGAATTGGCAGATGGACAAAAGCTTGCCATCGAAGAAGCATTTTTAGTGCTGCCTTTTGTTCTTGATGGTGAAATAAGAACTTCTTTACCAACATCCACAAGAACTTCACTTCCTGTTTGGCTTGATAGGAATCCTCTTTTTTGCAAAAGAATTGTTGACAGAACTCAACTTTTGGTTCCCTTTACACGTGAGGGGCTATTGTTTAGTGGTATTCATGACTTTATCAGGTTTGAGGAGTGTAAGCTTCATGCAAACACTAAATATCGAAAGGCGGTAAATAGTTTTTTGAAGATAACAAGTATAGAGGTGAAAGATAGTATCAAGCGAGCGAGCTTTATTGGGAAATGGTTTGCCGTTACAGGAAATGCAACAACAGTCTTAGCATTATTAGGAGTACAACCATGACAATGCAAATTTTGGATATTGTAATATATAGTCACCATGGAGAAAAAAGAATCCTGCCATTACAACCTGGAGCTGTAAATATAATTACTGGGGGATCAAAGACAGGAAAATCTGCATTAATTGACATTGTAGATTATTGTTTTGGAGCAAATGAATGCAAAGTCCCAGAAGGCCCTATAAGAAGATGCGTATCATGGTTTGGGTTAAGAATGGCGATCGGAAATGGCCAATCTTTTATAGCAAGACGTTGTCCGGGGCCTAGAAATATATCATGTGAGGATTGTTTCGTCTCAATGGCATCAATTATTGAAATTCCTGATCATCATATGTTAAAACAAACCACTAATGCTGACGGATTGACAAAGTTATTATCTTTATGGGTGGGAATAAAAGATAATATACATGAACCATCTCCAGGGCAGACCAGAACTCCTCTTTCCGCAACAATAAGACATGCGTTGTCATTGTGTTTTCAACCACAAGATGAAATTATTAGAAGGCACCAACTTTTCCATGGAGCAGATGATAATTTTGTAGCACAGGCATTAAAGGATACCATTCCATATTTGCTTGGAGCCGTTGAAGATGATTATGTTGCAAAGAGAGATAAATTGCGCCGATTAAAGAAACAACTGCGTACATGTCTAAAACAAATTGAAGAAATCAAAGCAATTTCTGGTGAAGGTTATTCTAAAGCATTTGAAATGTTATCTCAAGCTCGGGATGTGGGGTTGACATCTCTAATTACATCTAAATATCCAGAAACAATTGATGAGCTGAAGAGAATATCTAAAATTTCTATTGCCTTTGATCAAACTACTGATTCAGCCGGTCAAGAATATGCTCGTTTATCTAACAAACGGAAAAAGTTGCTTGATGATCAATTGAAACTCAAAGATATCATATCTGCTGCAACGGCTTTTGAACGTGAAGAAAATGGATTTTCTCAGGAAGCTGAAGAGCAAAAAGCTCGCCTTTTGTCAATAGGTATCTTTGGCGAAACTCCATCTGAATATGTATGCCCCCTCTGCTGCCAAAATATTCCTGATAATATCCATATTCCTCATGTAAATCAAATTAAGAACCATCTATCAGATATTTCGCAACGCCTTGAAGCCGTATCCAGAGCTACCCCTAAAATGGCAGACGCTGTCTCCAAAGTAAGAATTCAATTGCAGAATATAAATAACGAACTTGCTGAAAACCTAGCAGAAATGAATGCAACAAGAAAGACAAATGATAGGTTGCAACAAATTCAAGATGAAACCTCCCGAAAAGCTCTTATCATGGGACGTATAAGTCTTTATCTCGAAAGCTTGCCTGAATTTTCAAATGTTAATGCACTGGGGAAAAAATACGAACAGTTATCTGAAGAATGTACTGCATTAGAAAATGAATTAAGCAATGAGGTTATTAAAGACCGTATTTCTTCTATTTTATCAATACTCAGCACTGAATTCACAAAATGGGCCACTGATCTAAAGCTTGAACATTCAAAATTTCCGTTGCGAATGAACCTTGATAAATTGACAGTAGTTGCAGATACAGAAGATGGACCTATTCCAATGAGCAGGATGGGAAGTGGAGAAAACTGGGTTGGCTATCACCTTATTTGTCACTTAATATTGCATAGATGGTTTGTTAAGCATTCAAGACCAGTGCCAGGTTTTTTGTTTTTGGATCAGCCTTCACAAGTATATTTCCCTCCAGAAAAGACAAAAGATGGTTCTATTGATAACATTAATGAGGAAGATCGAATTGCCGTAATAAATATGTTTAAATTTGTCTTTTCGATTGTTGAACAACTTTCTCCAAACTTTCAGGTTATCATGACTGAACATGCGGACATAGATCAAAAATGGTATCAAGACGCTGTTTCTGAACGCTGGCGCGACGGAGCTAAATTAGTGCCAGAGAATTGGCAAGTATTGTGACAAAAATTGAGGAATTAAGAGCTGTATTCGATTCTGCAATTCGTTCAAAAAAATTAAGGATTATCGATGAAACATCAACGGTGGAGATTCGTGATCCAAATGGATTCTATTCGGCGGTCTATTTTGACTGATTTCAGAAGACTATATCCTACAGGGTGTCACTTAAAAAGCGAAATGCTCTCCGTTGTTCTCTGTTTTTATTATGTGTTTATAATCAAAGACTTGACTTGGTGAAATTTTTAAAAAACCCTTCTCTCGCTAGTGCAACTTTTTTACCGGATTTCGCAAAAATGATGTTCTCTGTTTTGGATCTAGCCTCAAAAAACGGCTGCGCAATTTTTTAAAAACATTTCCTTCTGAAATTGCCTGAATTTTGCCCATTTTTCCTTAAAAAACGTCCTTTGAAAAGATATCCAATTTTTCGCTTTCATGTAAGCGTCATTTCTGACACATCTGTTTTCTTGGTTTGAATGATGATATTTTCTG
>CAZYVR010000211.1:0-10257 GCA_964651145.1 uncultured Victivallales bacterium
TAACAGATAAGGAAATCGGTTCTTAACACCAAAGAACTCGGTACTCTCAAGTATATATATAATACCTCGTTTTCTTCTAAATTTAAAGCAAAATAGTGATTTTTTATAACTTTATTCTCTTTGAAGGCAAGCCGTCGGAGCCGCCAAAAGTCCAAAGAACTGGCGCTGTGACGAAATAAAGCTTGTTGTAGCTCGCCGCAGGCTTTCAACGCGCCATGCGCGCTGTCGCCCCCACTAAGTAGGTTTAAAAGTGGCTTCGCCACCGGCTTTGCCGACCAGCGATTCCGCCACTGGATGGCGTCCGGACATAGTCCGGTTTTTTATACGATTGCATCGAGCGCTTTCTTTTATTTCTTTAAACTCAGAAAAAACTGACGCCTTGCATTCTTAATTTGAGGCAAATAAAAAATGCGCCACAAAGACTTGACAAAACGAGAATGCGAAGGTATAAATATATAAACGTCTATACATTTGATTTAATTATATTGGTTGCATATATGTTGACAGACACATTCAAAATGCCGCTTCACTGCAAAATAGCATTGTCACTGAAAAAAGGAATAGAAAACGGCAAATATAAGCCTGGCAAAATGCTTCCCGCAGAATCGGAGCTTATCAAGGAATTCAAAGTCAGCCGCGGGACAGTGAGGAAAGCTTATGACACTTTAGTAAGTGAAGGACTGGTCACAAGGCAATCCGGCCAGGGCTCTTTCGTGAAAACTCCCACCCAAAAAACGGAAACCGCGATAACAGCCGCCGTTATAGTTCCTTCTCTTAAGATAATGGAAAAAGATCACGAACCTCTGATGTGGGAACTAAAGATGGATCTTCTGAATGGCCTGATCAACGCGGCAGCAAAAAAAAACATTGCAATTGAATTGCTGCCCCATACCCCCGATGTCGTGGATCTTGCCAGCGACAAAGACGGATTTATAATTCTTGAAACACTTCCTGACACAGTTTCCGCTTTGAACGAACGCAATATGCCTTATTCATATTTTGCCCTTGGCGGACTTGTCCCGGGGGTTGTCAATGGAATACTGCTTGATTATGACAAGTGTTTTTATGACGCAATAAACTTTCTAGCTCAAAAAGGACGCAAAAACATAGCTCTGTTCAAGGGCGCAGGAACTCCAAGCTGCTTTAATGCCTACAAGAAAGTTCTGGATGCAAATGCAATTCAATTTGACGAAACGCTATGTGTTGAAATTACCGGCGACGGGCCTGGCAATGGCTACAATGACGCCGTCAAGCTTTTTTCCAGAGGCATTAAAATTGACGCTGTTTTTTGCAGAACCGACTACAGAGCCTTTGGAGTCATGAAATATTTGGAAGAAAAAAACATCAAAATCCCCGATGATCTGTCTATTATGGGATTCGACAATATAAGAGAGGCGGAAAAGAAAGGTCTGACCAGCTACGACACCATGAGAAAAGACATAGGCCGAATGGTTGTAGACAAACTTATTGAAACAATCAAAACAAATGGAAAAAGCTCGAATATTACGACAGTGATCGGCGAAATAGTTGAACGTCGCACAACCATAAAGAGGACCCAATGAAGAGGCAGCGACTTGCAATATTTACACTCATCGAATTGCTCGTTGTAATTGCCATCATTGCAATACTTGCAAGCATGCTCCTGCCATCTTTAAGGCGCGCCAGAGAAAGCGCGAAAAGCATAGCTTGCATTGGCAATCTGAAGCAAATAGGCGTTGCGTTGAACATGTATGTGCAAGAAGCAGACGGATATCTTCCGCCCGAGCACACCGGAAGCTACCAAAAACCATTTGCTCATGAATATCTAAATTATCAAATAAACGGGGAATATATCATAAAAGATCAAAATATCTGGCTCTGCCCCAATGACTCTTCCCCTTGTGGCACTTTCACGGGGAATACCAGCTACGGAGTAAACGACACCCTGCCCAACCCTACTCAAGAAAGACTGAGGCTGATTAATGTGGAAAATCCAGAACAGCATTTGATTTTCGCGGACTGCGATCATTGGATTCTAAATCCATATATTGCTGACAGGGTAATTGCTCGTCGTCATGCAGGAAGAGGAAACATTCTTTATTTGTCAGGGCACGCAGGCTCTATAAAAGAAATCCCCACTCCTGGAGACACCCTTTATAAACTGCCTAAAAAATAGATAAAATAACATAAAACATATAGAAGGAAACACATGAAGAAAAAGTCTTTGCTAGCCATCGCCGGAATAATTGCCTGCGCAGGAATGCTCAACGCAGGAAGTCTGTTGTCAAACGGCTCCTTTGAGGAAGCATCTCCAGACACGGCAAACGCCTGGAACACTAAAAAAGCAGGCTTCTGGAAAGGAAAGGGCGCAGCTAAAATAAGCGAAGAAGAGAAAAAGTCTGGAAAGCGCTCGTTCTGCATGACAGGCACCACGCAAGACGCTAAAGGACAATTGCAGTCCCCTGAAATAATGTTGCTTCCCGATCGCCGTTACAGGGTCACTTACAGCATAAAGAGAACTATGCCTTCCGTTAAAGGACACATTAATATTCGTTACGAATCAACATCCGACAAAAAACTTAATGAATGGATAACAATTATGCCCGCGCCTGATCCAGACAATGGAATTATATCAGGCCAATGGATAGACGTTAAAGACAAAAACTGCATCATAACTTTTTTTGAGCCCAAACTAAACCTCAGGCAGAGGAAATACACAACAATAACGGGAGACACGTTGATCTTCCCTGAAAAAATATTTGGCAAAGCTCCGATTAAGTGCCGTGTTCAATTGCAGACAACTGGACAGGGAGCTGTATATTTTGACGACATAGAAATAAAAGACCTTGACTCAGGCAAAGCGCCCGCAAGCAAACATCTATCAGGCATAGCGGAAGCGGAAGCTCAGGAGCAAAAAAGGCTGATGACGTCAGTCAAGAAACGCTCAAAGGAAGAAGAAAAAAAGCTTACGAAAAGCACAAACAAGAAATATAAACTTGAGTTGCCCAAGCGCCCCCATTCATACGAAGTTGAAAAAAGTTCTGAAAAATTCCCAGAGTCAGTTTATAATGTTAGCTCAAAAAACGGAAACATCGAAAGAGACAGCAAGCCGGTTTTTCTCCTCGGAGCTGAAACTCTTTCTCCATGGATGTGCAAGCTGTTCGGGATAGATTTTAAAGTTTTTCACAGCAAAGGCAACGGGTTTTCTGTAAAAGAAGAAGGAGACACGATAAAGGTGACCAATATTCCCCTGCCCTTCCTTGAAGCCAAAATCAAAATGCATCTGCGCGAAGGCATACTGGTTTGGCTTGACATGCTCGAAGGTTATAAGGTCTGGCAGAGCAAACTCCTTAAAGAAAACTTCCCGGAACTGTTTATCACAAAGGAAGCATTCTTCTCATGGAGACCGGAGAACCCGGACGCGCAACGCATTCGCTACAGCATGTACTGGAACGAGTTGAAGCATGCAATGAAATATCCACTGTTTGCGGTGGAGCTTTTCAATGAAGTGGCTTACGAAGACTTTTCCTCACACAACTTTGCGGTGTTTCGCGAACAAATGCGCGAGAAATATGAATCCATCGAAAAAGCAAACAAAGCCTGGAATACCAATTACGAAAGTTTTTCCAATGTTGATTTTAATGAATCATATTTTGAGCAAAAAAACATATCGCTCCAATTGCGCAGCGACTGGCATGAATTTACCGAACAACGTTTCGGAAAGATTCTGAAAGAATGCTATTTATGGGCCAAGAAAATTGTCCCTAAATCCCTGATATGCGTCCAATCATATTGCGGCTTTAAGTTTGACTTCCAGGAGAACCACACGAATCCTTATCAAAAAATCAAAGCCGAAGACATTTATTGCGGCGAGCATGGCGGAGCGTTTTTTGTGCAGGACAAAGGCTACGAAAATGAGACCCAAATAATGTACGGCATGCAATCAGAGCTATATATGGATATTCTGAGAAGCGCTTCGCCGGGCAAGCCGATAATTGACGGCGAATGCAGCTTCGGCCCCGGCAAAAAGGATATATCGCCGGGAGAAGAACTTGCGCCGCTTCTTGGCAAATGGAAATTCAAACCCGCGTCAATATGCAAAGGCGATCCCAAAAAGCTTTTTACAGGGCACAATGCCAAGATTAATGAAGAAGACCAGGGACTGAAAGAAAACTGGCAGAAGTATGATCTGGATGATTCAGACTGGAAAACAATAAATGTGCCAGGGCTTTGGGGAAACCAGGGATATAATCGCTGCTACATCGGCTGGTATCGCAAAGACTTCTATCTGTCCAAGCCGCTGGAAGGGCCTGTGTATCTGACCGGTTCATCTCTGGCGGCGTGTGCTGATGTGTATGTCAACGGCAAAAAAATCCACGCCACAAAAAAATGGAATGAAACATTCAGCATAGACATTGCCCCGCTCCTGAACTTCGGAAAAAAGAAAAACGTAATAGCCGCGCGTCTCAGCGACAATTATTTTCAAAACGGATTTTTCTGGGGGGGCATTCGCAAATACATAGGCATTTCAAAAAGCAAGCCTGGCTGGACGCCTATATCCCCGGATCATCTGGCCGCGTTCATGTGGCAAAGAGTATTACACGGCTACTCCGGGCTTTGCCTTTCATATTTCTACTACAACGAATATTTTGACAACACCGGAGCTCTGCTGAATCCTCAGCGCTGGTCTCCTGAAGCAATAGCGGCCCTTCCCAAAGTAAAATGCCGCATAAATAGCTTGAGCAAACTGCTAATGGATCGCCCCAGGATAAAAGCGAATGTGGCGCTGACATATTCCCTCGACTCTTTCCGCGCATACCAGCGCAAAGTGTTTGAGCCGCGCGGCCCGCGCTCTTTCGATTACTGGCGCGTATACAGCGGTTTAATGTTCTCGCATAGAGAGTTCGACATTGTCAGCGATCAGGAGTTGAAAGATATTTCGTTCAAAAAACACAAAGCAGCAGTCGTGGCATTTAAAGAGCGCGCATTGCCGGAAACCCTGAAAAAACTTGAAAATTATGTGCGCTCGGGCGGGACGCTTATTGTGGATGGAATGTCATTGGCTATAAACGCCCGCGACGGGTCAAAACTCGACGCGTCATCTTTGCTTGGCGCAAAGCGCCTGGCTTCGATCAAAGATGAAGACGAAGCGACATTTGAGATGATACCCGGAAAATCCTTCAAGCTGGAAAAACTGATAGCGGAAGAAGGAATAACAGCCTGGCCCCTTGAATTGACAGATGCCAAAGCAATAGCGCGCGATTCAAAGGGCCGCGTTATGGCCGCTCAAAGAAAACTGGGGAAAGGAACAGTATACACCATAGGAGCCTCGCTCAACCTGCTTGCCAATAAAGCAGTCCTGAGCGCAATCCTTTCAAAAGCTGGAATCCCCCCCGCCTTGGACATAGCCGGGGATGCTCCCTACATAGAGGCACACCGCATCAGCCGCTACGGCAAAGAGCTGTGGTGCCTGGTCAACTGGGGCGGGAAAAGCAAAGTAAATATCAAGCCAGTCCTAAAACCGGAATTTGACCGCTGTCGCATCCGTGACGCGCACACGGGCAAAAACATTCCCGGCCCATTGAAGGGCGGGATTTGGGACAAGGCCAGCCTGGCAAAAGGAATTGCAATGGATATAAAAAATTATACTCCTTGCATATTGCTTATAGAGCCGGAAAAGGCCACTCCATTAAAACTCGGAACAATAAGCGACAATCATAAAGAAGCCCTCAAGAAATTCTGGCTTCCCATATGGGACGAGAAAGCAAATCCGGCTCCGAATGGCAGAGCGCTATGGCTGGCGCAGCACGCGATCTCTCCGGCAATGGTTCCAAGCGCAGTTGCGGTTATTCGCGAAATGGGCTTGGGAATAGATGTGCTTAAAGACAAAAAAATCAGCAAAAATGTACAAGTTTTGCGTCAACGCAAAGTTATTGAAAACAAATTGGCTGACTATAAGCTGGTCGTCATCAATCGTCCTCGCGCCAATCTTTCACCGAAAGACGCCGAAGTCCTAGCCGAATATGTTAAAAATGGAGGCAGTCTCTTCATTCTGGGCGGACACAAATATCATTGGCACAGTTACAATTTCAGGATGAAGGAACTGTTCAAATCTTTCAACATAAACATCTATGACACAGGAATTGAGGACATAAAAAACAGTTGGAACGGGGAGCCGCGACAGTTTGAGACTAAAAATATTGCCAGGCGCCCGGCAACTGAAGGCGTAAAAACCTTTATAAGCTCAGGGTGCGCGCCTTTGAAGTCAAAAGCTAAAGACTGGCAAATCCTTATGACGGCGGAAACGTCCGCAACATCGCCATCCGGGGCAATCATGTTGATGGCAAGGATATATGGAAAAGGCAAAGTGGTTGTCATTGGCGACTGCGAGTGGCTCTGGCCCGAAATATTGGAAAAAGGCGACAATGCCAAACTGTTCTCAAACCTTGTAGCATGGCTGACAAATGTTAAACCGTTAACAAACAAAGAAGCGGAAAGGACAGTCAAACTTGAAAAATTCTAGCCAAAAAGCGCTCAGGAAGCTTGGGCGCTTCACACTCATCGAACTGCTCATAGTAATAGCGATCATCGCAATACTGGCGAGCATGCTGTTGCCATCATTGCAGAAGGCAAAGGCGCTCGCGCACAGATCAGCGTGCGCGAACAAACTAAAACAGATAGGATTAAGCTCGGCTGGATATTCGAATGACTACGATGGGTTTATGTGTCCGGCAAGATGGGATGAAGGTCAGTTTGTTTACTGGTACAATCTGCTTGCCGACTATGCGACAAGCCTCTATATGGAAAGAAAAAACACAGGCGACCTTGCTTCTTATTTGAATGAAGCTTGCCCCTTGTGCCCTTCCTATGAAGAAAAAGGACAACACTTGACATCCGCATATTTTGGAGGCTATGCCTGCAACAGGCGAATGCCTTATAAAACAACAACGACAATTGTGATTCCAGCATTCAAGATTTTTCAGGTAAAATCGCCAACTCAAACGCTGCATTTTTGCGACGCCTCGGAAGCCACCATAGACAGCCCGATGGCAAACGGCTGGGAAAGAGCAAGATTCCGACATGCAAACAGCATGAACGCGCTTTATTGCGCGGGAAATGTAAACTCTATCAAAGGGAAAAGTCCGTTAACCGTTCCGGCAAGCATAGTAAAATGGGATAGAACAGAATACTTCAACATTAATTATAACCTAACAAAGAAAGCATAAAACAATGATTCGCAAAACACTGACAATCGTCCTTATTTTGTTTGTTGTAAACACGATTTACTCACAAACGCAAAAAGAAAAGCATCCTTTCACAAAAGAGGAATTGCGAAAACGCATGTTCACAATCGTGGACAAATATCTCGACGGCAGCCAACACCCGGAAACATTTGTCATTTACAGCGGCAAACCCTATTTATCCGGCCCCAGAAAAGGCAAATGGATGATGTCGCCCGAAGAAGTAAAAGCCGGAACAGTCAACGGCAAGCCCCGTCCCAAAGCATTTTATTATTCGGGCATAGCCGACACTGCCCTGTATTCGGGTCACCTTCTGATTGCTATGCTGGAAGCGGAAAAGGCGACAAAAGATCCGCGCCTGGCCGAAGATTGCAAAAAACTGTTCAAGGCCATGAAGCTGATAGGCTCCACCAGCAAAGTCCCAGGTGTAATAGTGCGCGGCCCGCATCCATTCGACAAAACCGCTTATTACGACAATGTGTCAGTGGACCAGATGAGCACTTATACAATGACAATGACCCGGTTCTATTTTTCAGGGCTTGCAAGCAAAGAAGACAAAGAGTTTATAAAAAATTCACTTCAAAATATAGGCAAAAGACTCGAGAAAAATAACTGGACTGTATTGCGCGAAGACGGCAAGACCATCTGTCATGCCGGCGGCTCATGGCTGGCCACCGGGAAATATAATATGACGGCCGTTCTGACGGCTGTTTTGAAGTCAATTTACAAAGTGACCGGGGACAAACATTGGCAAGATCTTTTAAAGCGCTTAAACTCCGAAAATAACGGGCTCAGACGCAAGCGTTTATATGAGGCTGACTGGTCACACAAGCATATGCTGTACTCAAACCAGATGAGCGTAAAATTCAACACCATGCTGATGCTTGAAGACGATCCGGTTGAAAAAAGCAAAATGCAAAAGATGCTGACATACATAGCGGAACAACAGATCAACGCCCCCTTCCCCAGCAAATGGATGAAAGAAATTGTGTTCAAATCATGGAACTGGCAAAAAATTCAAGACAAATTAAACTGGGACTGCGCAACTCTTCCCGGAGCAAAGGCTGCATGGGGAAAATTTGATCCCTCGTTTTTGTCTTTAAAAGACAAAAAGCTAAAGACTCAAGCGCATCTTTGCCATATTGAATATCCGCTGGTGACCTGCACAATGATTCTGTTAAGCAATGACAATAAGCTGATAGATGAGAATATCCCGTTCCTATGGGATGTCATTAAAAACACCCACATATACTACGGGAACACCGGCAACAATCTGACAGTGAGCGCGCTATTGCTTTACGCTCACTGCTATGGCAAATAAAACTCAGAACGCAAAACGGTATTACAAGAAGGCTTCGTAGGCTTCGTTGCCGTTTTCTTCGATAAAACGATAATTGAGTTTGCCAAAGAGATAACGCAATCACATTATAGGAGTAAGTTTTTCAGGCCCTACAATATAAATCAAACCATCGGATACGTTGACTTTAAGCAAGTCGCCCTTTTGAGGAGCTGGAACAGGAGTGCCCATATAATCTATTATCTCATCGATTTTACCGATGACTCTGAAAGTCTTTCCGCCGACATCGGCCAAAGCCCATACAGCCCATACACTCTTCCCATCCGGTCGAATCCATGATGGATAATAGATGAATTTGTTTTTCCATTTCCCGGCCGCTTTTTTCGATCCTGCCGGACGTAACTTAGTCAGAACTTCATAAGCGTAATAAGCGGGTTTAGGCTTCAAGTCTTCATGCATAATTCCAAAATAAGCGTTGCTATGCTTTCCTGCGTTGTCAAGCGCTTGAAACTCGTAACAGAAAATTTTCTCCACTCCGGCTTGAAACGCTAAAAGAAAAGCGCGCGGAATAAATTTGGCTTGCTGGATCTCATTGACTCCCATTGAGTGCCAAAAAGAAGACAGAACAAGTCCACCTTTATAGTCACTATCAAAATCAATAGCACAGGCGGGAACTCCGCGATAACCAGCCTCCGACGCATATGCCAACGGAATAAGTTTGTCATTGCCTTTCAATAAGGTGTCGTTCAAAAAACGTTTCGCCACATGAGTTTTGCTCTTTTTCTCTGGAAACTTGATAATATCAACGTATTCGTGGGATGCTTCTAGATTCTTCGTTGATTTCGGCGCGCCTTTTTTTGTCCACCATGCCTCCCATCCAATGCGCATTCTTTTGCGGAATTGCTCTGAGGCCTTTTCCTCTATCCAAGCGCCATCGCGCCCTTTCTTTAGCATGTAATAAAGCGGGACTCCACGCCAAAAGACAGCAACTCCGCCTTCTTTTACATACTTTTCTATCGCAGAAAATTCATCCAGGGGAAATTGCTCTGAGGGAGGCATGATAAGAACATCGTAACGATTGTGAGATATCTGGGCAAGTTCCTTTAGATCTATTTTATCAATAACAGCTTTGCACGGAATGGCTTCGGAAAAATCCACGCTGGCTATCTCAAACCCAAATTCTGGATCAGCCAAAACAGCGACTTTCAAGCCATCACGATCAAACTTCAAAGCTTTAAGGCCAGACTTAATGATACTGGCTCCGAAGTTGAAATCGTTTACAGTGGACCAACCTATTTCTGTTATCCATATAGGTTTGCCAGCATCGCCATTGGCATTCATTATTTTGCGAAGGCGTAGTATATTCTCATGCAGAGAGCGTTTTTCAGATGGGTTCGGAATCGAATATGGATGAATATTCATCACATCAAAATATTTTCCGCCACCGCCTTTATATATCTTTTCAATATATTCCCATGGAAACCAAACCAAACCGCCCAAAACAACCTGCAAATCAGGGTCTATTTCTTTGATGACTTTATACGTTGCAGACAACAATTTGAGATATTGCTCCGGGTCAGGAGTTCCGCGCCAGAAAGATGATACGTTCGGCTCGTTGTAAACCTCCCAATACCGTAAATGCCCCTTGTATCTGCTTACTGTTTTCTTGACGTAAATTATCCATTCATTAATATGCTCGTGTGCTGGGGTTGCCCATGGCACATCGTAGTCAAGGATAGG
>CAZYVR010000212.1:0-10218 GCA_964651145.1 uncultured Victivallales bacterium
CGGGGGCTATGGGCTAGACTGGTGCCATTCAGGAGGCGCCAATTGCGCGTCTATAAGCGGATCAGTCGCATGGAAACGCAAAAATGACCTCTCAGACAAATATTTCGAGCCTGTTACAAACTATCCATAAAAATAATTCTGACTAAAAAAACGGAAGGAAGTCATGTTTAATCCATGCAAATCATTTTTTTATGCCCTTGCAACAGCAATGCTTGCAACTGGCTGTGTGACGGACGCCAAAAAGGAAAAACAAGCCAACAAGGTAGTTTATAAAGCAAATCTGAATCCCGACGCCGTCGATGGATGGAGAATAAGCAAAGGAACAAAAATAATAGCTGCTGGAAAACACGCAAAATCTTCCCTGCGCGTTTCTTCCGGGAAAAAAACTGCAAGCATAGCCAGCCCAGAGCTGAACATTCCTGTGTCCAGCAACACGTTTATTGAATTTGAATGGAAATGCGACAGCAAAAAACCTCTTCGCTATATTGCCTTCGCCGCGAACATAAAAGGATGCAAGAAGTCATTCTGGCTATGGGGCGGCAGAGCAAATGCAATATCAAAGCCAGAGCGCGGGAAATGGCATAAATTGCGCATTCCTTTGACAGACTTCAGAACAGCCGACAAAGCAACAACAATAAAAGCTAGCGATATTCTTGCCCGACTTGTGTTTCATCAAATACAAGAAACTGGAGTTCCACATAGTTTTGCCATTGATAATTTGCGCATAGTGGAAAGCTGCTCAAAAGAGCCCAAAAGCGACATGGCGGCTTGGCGGGAAAATGTAAGCGCTTCTGAAACTTTAATCCAAACGAAGCGCGACTCAAAGTCTAAGCTTCCTCTTATAACAGCAACGCCAGCAGGAACGCCTGTTTTAGATGGAAAGCTTGACGATCCTTGCTGGGAAAAAGCCTCTGGTGTGTCAATGTTGCCAAACAACATAAGGGGCAAAATCACTGAAGATACACGCTTTTTGATCTGTTATGACGACAAATATATATATATTGGAATAGACGCGTCCCAATCCTGTCTGGATCCAGTAATGAACCTGCTGAATCTAGTAAAAGCTAAGGCTGCCAAACGCGATGGAGACGTCTATATGGATGATTCTGTCGAGATATTTTTGGACACAGGCAAAGAAACATATTATCAGTTTGCGCTGAACTCAATAGGGACTCTTTATGACGCTAAAAACGCGCCTGGAAATTTTAACTCAAAATGGAACAGCTCTGCCAAAGTGGCGGCAGTAAGGGGCTTGAAAAACTGGACCGCCGAATTGGCTGTCCCATTAAAGGATCTTAATTCAGGACAAAAACTGGAAGGCAAGAGATGGCTCGCCAATTTTTATCGAACAAATACGGCAAAAAATGAATCTGGAGCATGGAGCCCCACTGGCAAATCTTATCATAATATGCTGCGTTTTGGAACGCTTGCATTTTCCAAAAATGTTCCTGCAATGCGTTGCGATAAAATAACACAGACCACAACTAAAACAGCCATCAAACTTGAAGGCGGCGGCAAAAAAACAGTGTTAATAAAAGGAGCCGGAAAAACAGTGGATATCCCGGCAAATACTTGGGGAAAACTAAATCTGCCTATAAAACCTGACACTGAAAATTTTGGACAAATAACAGCAATGGCAACAGGAAAAGAAATATTCCGCAGTCCACTCCTGTTGGCTAAAGCTGAATCAACTGAAATAAACGCAAATATAAAATGCCCAGGAGGCAATATAGAGCTGTTCCTGAACGGCAAAAAAATAGCATCGGGAACAGGCTCAGTCAGCTCAGTTATTAAATGCGAAGATGAAAAAAATCTAGTAGCCATTAAACTCACTGGCAAAAGAGCCAATGGCACATTTTCAATGCCCGGCCTAGTTGTTGATCTAAAAGATTTTCTTTTTTCTGAAACCCCTCAAAAAGGCTGGGAAACAGACTCTTTTGAGGACAAAAACTGGAAATTATACAAGAATAAGGACAAGAAGAATAAAACCGTTTGCATGCGCCATCTTTTTGTAAAAGGCCACTCAAATTTCGCGCCGAAGCTGAACAATAACACAATGTTTCTGGCCAACGGCGCGCCTTTGCAGCTTCACATTCCTTTTTCAAGCCCCATTGACAAACCATTAAAAGATTTCAAACAGACTTTGATTGTTCCAGATGGGATAAAAATTCCACTCTATGAGCCATTGCAGCGCCGCGCTTGCCATGAAAATAAAATGGAAAAAACAGAGATGTCTGAAAATCGCGCCAGCTATTCTTTTGCATACAAAAAATCCGTCAAAAAGAACAAGTCATCCTCATGGTTTGAAACACATTTGTTTGCGTCGCCAGAATTTGCAACGAAGGATGAAAACAAACTTTTCAAAGGATATATGTATGTGTCTGGGCGAGGCATGCATGAAATACCGCGCAAATTTTTAATAAAAATTCTCCCAAAACTTCGAGGCAAGCAACCCCAAAAAATATATTTGCCAATGTGGCTTTGCGGGCTCAATTCTTACGGGACTTCCAAAGAGTTCTCAGAATGGTTTAAAACATTCAAGGAAATGGGCGTAAATGTGGCTGGCATAAGAATAAATTTCAAAAATCCTGACTATTCAAAAGTCTTAAATGAGCATAAAGAATTGGCTAAATTAGCAAAAAAATACAATTTAAAAACAGAGTTGACAATATATGGCAATCTTGACCCTCATTTCCTAAGGTTTTTTTATAAACAATTCCCTAGCAAACGATTAATAAACCATGGGCACAAGCAAGCCGCCTATAAAAAATCAATGTGCCCTTTGTTTTTTATGTCCAACCCAAAAGTCAGCGAGCAATTAAAAGCTTTTTCAAAGATTCATGACAGAATTGATCACGATTTGGAATCTGGAATAGATCATTCATGTTCCTGTGAAAATTGCCGGAAACAGTTTGCCAAAGAAATAGGGCTAAAGGATACGCCGTCTGGCAAAGAAGTGTTCACAAAATACAAAAAACAATGGGCGCAACATCAAGTAAAAGTAAATTATGATATATTCATGTTTTTGCGCAAGACCGCAAAATCAGTCAATTCAAACATAAAAACAAGCATATACAGCGCGCATTCCATTGATTCAATACATGAAAAATACGGAATGGAATGGAGCCTGTACAAAGACGTTGTGGACATGCCTCAAGCTGGCTACACAGAGAAAGACGAAGTTATTCAGGACACACGTAAATCATTGGCAAATAAGTCAATTGCAGTTGGCTTAATACTGCATTCTAATGGACAGGAGTATGACAACCAAAAAATAAAGGCGCGCCTGTTTCAACAGCTAGTGAGCGGTGGTTTTGGAGGAATAATATTCTGGTGGTTTGGTGAATTGAATGGAATAGGAATGACTGAATACGCAGAGTTCTCACGCGGAATATCGGCATATGAAAACATGTTGAATGAAAAATTTGAGATTCCATCAAAGGGGTTGGTTTCTGGAATTTCCCTGGAAAATATCCACATATACAAGAATGGGGGGAAATATTTATATATGCTAATAAACCGTTCGGCAAAAGAAAAAAAACTGACAATAAAAATGCCAAAAGAAATAAAAAATCCCATCTCTCTGGATTTTTATTCCAACAAAAAATATACAGGGAAAAAAGAGTTTAATCTGACATTGGCTCCCAAAGACACATTGCTTTTAGATATAACCGAGGCAAGCAATTAAATTTTGGAAAAGCAATGCAAAAAACAGGATAAAATAAAAAATGAAAAATTGGCAGTGTAAAGAAGATTTAGACATTAAAACTATTCCATCTGATGAAGTTGTTGAAAATGACAGATTGGAGATTCGATTTCAAGCGCGCAATTTAACCAACAAAAAATGCAATGCAAAAATTAAATTATACTTAGATGAAGTTGTTGACAGCCAGTTAATTAATGAGCAAACAATTAGCGCTAAAGCAACTACATTTGGATTTGGAAATTATTTTTATGACACTCATGGAAGCTGCGGAGACCATCAGATTAAAGTAGTATTGGAATCAGATAATGAGCAGTTGATATTGAGCAAAAAGATTAAAATTGTCCCATATAGAAAAAATGTTTTAAATGGTGGTTTTATTATGATCGGGCCGCCCAATGATCGTGTTTATTGCGACACTTTCAGAAATGGAGTCAAGTCATTGACCGATAAACAGTGGCAGGAGCAAATTGATTCATGGAATGAAATCGGCATGAAGACGCTTGTAATCATTGCCGCTTATCAACCAATTACAATAGCAAGCGAAGAGCTGCAAGCACATTATCCTTCTAAATTGATGCCCAAAACTTGCGACTTGGTCGCAGATGACCCTTTTAAGGCAATCTTAAGCGCGGCTGAAAAAAATGGACAGCAAGTATTTATCGGATTGGGGCATTTTAAAGAATTTGACCGCATTGATGAAATGATTGATGAAATATACGAGCGCTATAAAGGCTTCAAATCATTTTATGGCTGGTATGGCTCTTATGAAGCTTCACAAGGGCGCAGTTATTGGGGAACAATCGGTGATTACTGGAAAAAGATTAAAGATAAAATTGCTCAAATATCTCCAGTTATGCCTATGCTGGTTTCTCCATATCCAGGCTTAAATTTTTCCTTTTCCTACAATAGCAGGAAGATTACTCTGCCGGGGATTCACCCTGAATTAGAAAAATTCTTGCTGTCGAATCCTGATTGCATAAATATAATGATGATGCAAGATGGCATTGGGGCTCGCGCTGGAAAGGATAAACATACCGCAAAAGTAAAGCATACAGTGGAAGACAGTGAGCGGCGTTTTGCAATTATGAAGGAAATATGCGATCAAACAAGCATACATGTATGGGCCAATTGTGAGTCTTTTGATATGGGAGAAGTTCAAGGAAGTGATTCTGTGCAGCTTCTGCCTCGCTACATCAATGGAGGCTTTCCTGATTTTATCAGACAAGTTATGGCTGTCCGCCCTTATACAGAAAAAGTATTGACATTTTCTTTGCCTGGCTTTTGGGCCAAGCCTGATTTGCTCCCTGAAATTGGAGGAAAATTAGCGGTGGAGCAGTATCAAAATTATTGCGCATATCTAAAGAAAACTAATCCTGTCTATCGAAATTTAGCCTTGAACAAATCCTATAGAATAACTCCTCAAGGCATCGTGGGGAAAGAACTGATACCAGATGATGGCAAGAAACTTACAGATGGAAAATTATCAGGAGGATATTGTTATCCTTTAACTGATAATCGAGTCGTTCCATATTTTTCAGAAGATTTGGAAGGTTGGGGCAAAGAAGGAGCTGAAATCTTTTTTGATGTGGATGTTATTATTGACTTAGGCGCGCGCGCAAGTATAGACGCAGTGCGATGCGCAAAAGCTGCAAGCCTTAATAATACTGGAGCAGACGAAATAAAGGTTTCAATTAGTGATGATAATCAGTCTTTTAAGTTTGTTGGCGCAACTAATTCATACCCCAGCGGTTGGGCTGAAATAATATTAGAGCAATCTCATCATTGCAGGTTTGTTAAAATTAATTTTCTCAAAAAAGGGCCCAGTGAAAAATATGCCTGGACTGATGACTGGCTGTTGCTTGATGAAATACAAGTTTGCCAAAAAGTAATGGTCAATGAATAGAAAAAGAGCTTTAAAAAATTATGGATGAAAATCTTTTAAAACTGCTGAAAGCCAATGTTAAGCTTCGCAATGCAAGTGTGTGTCGCCGGCGGAAGGTGCCACCAAAATTTTAGTGTAAAGCTCTGGCTTTAAAGGGCTATATTGGGAATTTTTCATTCGGGTTTATAAAAAGGGCAGTTTCTCGGAAAATAATTGCGGTAGTCCTTCGCTTCGCAAAACACAATCCCGAATGGGGCTATGACAGGCTTAAAGGCGTCATGGAATATTTTGGGTTTGGAGTCGGTAGGACAACAATAAAACGCATATTGGACTACAATGGAATTTTGCCTGCGCCCGAACTTAGGCGACGCATCCAGTGGAAGGAATTTTTGAAGTCTTATTTGGACGTGATGGCGGCCACGGATTTTCTGTCGGTTGAACTGCTGACACCGCGTGGTTTAGTGAAATGCATGGTTTTGTTTTTCATCGACATAAAGACTCGGAAGGTGGAACTTGGCGGAGTCAAAGTCAATCCTGACGGAGAATGGATGAAACAAATAGCGCGTAATCAGGTTGACTGCATTAACGGCTTTCTCAAGGACAAAAAATATCTGCTTTGTGATAGAGACCCGCTCTATACTAGGGGGTGTCGACAATGTTTGAATTCAAAACGGGAACGTGAGCTGCACCGGGCCGTTGTCATCTTTTGGCAGGGCAGGAAATCCTGAAACAGCAATGCCAATCAGGCGGACTTTACGTGTGCCTGCCTCGGTTTTTTTGAGGAGCTCAGAGGTCATCTCAAAAATAATTTCCTTGGAGTCAATGTAAAATTCCTGCGAGCGCTGTCGTGTGATGGAAGTGAAATCATCGTATTTCAGTTTCAAGGTGATTGTCCGCCCTAAGAGCTCTTCTTCTCTCAGGAGAGCTTCAACTTCAGCGGAGAGTTCTTTAAGTATTTCAAGTATTTCATCTATTTTGTCAGTGTCATGTTGAAGCGTGACTTCTCTGCCAAGCGACTTGCGATGATAGTCAGGAGTTACTATGCTGTCATCAATGCCGCGGGCTATATTGTAATAATAGATTCCTGATTTGCCGAAGTGTCTCACTAGATCAGGCAAAGAGAACTTTTTAAGGTCGCTTCCATTGTTGATTCCCAGTTGCCGGAACTTTTCAGCAGTGACTTTGCCTACGCCGTAAAATTTCTCAATGGGAAGTTTATTAATGAAGGGATCGGCATCTTCAGGCGTAACCACGGTGAGCCCGGATGGTTTGCGGAAGCCGGAGGCGATTTTCGCCAGAAACTTGTTGAAGGATACCCCTGCCGAAGCCGTAAGCCCGGTTTCAGAATAAATGCGTTCCAATATTTCCTGCGCCACCCAAGTGGCTGAAGGATTGTTCTTCTTGTTGTGCGTAACATCAAGGAATGCCTCATCCACAGACAGAGGCTCGACCAGATCGGAATATTCAAGGAAAATATTTCTTATCCGTTCCGATTCATGGCAGTAAACATCCATCCTGACAGGCAGAAATATTCCGCGCGGGCACAACTTCTTAGCCTGACTGGAAGGCATTGCCGAATGAACACCGAATTTTCGAGCTTCGTAGGACGCTGTCGAAACAACGCCCCTCTTGCCGGGCAGACCGCCAACAATCACGGGTTTGCCCCTCAAGCGGGGATTGTCACGCTGTTCAATCGATGCGTAAAAGGCATCCATGTCAATATGTATTATTTTTCGGACGAGCATTGTAGTTGAAACTTTTTAATGATAATCAATTTAAAACAGCTCTTTTTCAATCTCATCATCATACGGATCTATAATAGTTTCGTGAAATTCTAAATCGAACCACTCCTTAAACATTTTGAAGGTTCGTTTTTTTGGCCACCAAGCGGATTTTGTGCACCAGGCGCCGAGACAGTGATCAAAAATATCTTCCCAAATGTCTTCGATAATCTTTAGGGCCTGCTCATGAGAGTCGTATTCATCAATGAGAACAACGTGGCAATCTTCCCTCAATTTCTCCTGGCTGGTTTCGAATGTTGCGTCAGGCAATTGGTTTGCCCAATCCACATATGGCTGTTTGGGTTTGATAATTGCGGCGGCTCTGTCGATAAAATATAAAGAACGAGTTTTTTTGCTTGCCATAATCCGAAATGCCTTATTTTCTTATATTGAATTTACATATATCATCGCGAACAAAATCAGCCCGGCAATAATAATGCTGACACAAGCGCCCCAAAGCACAATGCCACTTTTGGAAGATTAAGAGACTTCCGTGCTCCTTTAAGCGTAAGATGCATATATTTGAGCTTCTGAGAGCCAGCATTTTTATTGTTGTTCATAGAAATCTAAGTTTCATCAATATTCCATTTTCCTGTAATATACATAATGCCCGGCATTATTAAAGCCATAGCTTCATGGAAAAGCTGGAATGCATCGTTATTTTTTAAGCATTAGAAATGCTTGACCCCTTACAGATAAGCGCAGAGAGACGAAAGTCAGATAAATCATTGGCATAAAGCGCCGACATGCGCTTTCAGTTCGCCCTTAATGTCACCGCTATTATATTTACCTGTAAGCGTATCGTTGAAGCTGAAAAAAAGCTTTGTTTTGTTCTCCGGCGAAATTAGAAAATTTTCAAAAAGCCCTTCTGCGGGCAAGCTCCCCGAATTTAATGATCCCACCTGCATTGTAGTATTTCCTTCATCTTTCATTTCCATTGCCTGGGAGCCGTCAACCTTGCCCCATCTGCTGATTGCTCCGGATAATATTTTACCATCCACCAATATCTCCATCTGTGTTTTTCCGTTAACATTCAAGTTCCATAAAAAACTCAGATTAAGCCATTGCCCTTTACTTAACTTCGGAAGCTTGGCGCACACTCTCCTCATTTTATATTTTTCATTTGTAATCATGAAAGACAAGAAGCCGTTGTTTATAATTGCGCAAATGCTGCTTATATTGTAATTTTCAGGATTGTTCCGTCTTAATGGGCCAAGGTGGAAAAGGCAACGCCTTACCTTGGATTTGAAATTTATCAATGAACTGAACTTGAATGAAATATAGCCTTTTTGAATGTCAAATAAGCTCCTGCTATCTTTTGTTGCTATATCAAAATAAGCGGGCGCAGCTAAGGCTTTTGCATTCTTTGTAGAGCCGGGAACAAATATTTCATTTTTCGAAAGAATATCCTGAGCCTTGCCAATAATTACTTTTTTTGAATAGGTTCCTTTCTTGCCTTCCAAGGTCTGATAAGTGACATTTATTTTAAGAATCACTGCCTTGTGAATTTCCTCCAATTGATA
Organism: uncultured Victivallales bacterium; assembly: GCA_964651145.1. Lineage (GTDB taxonomy): Bacteria > Verrucomicrobiota > Lentisphaeria > Victivallales > GWF2-45-14 > CAZYVR01. The sequence continues at coordinate 8,893 of CAZYVR010000212.1, forward strand.
TTGGAATGAAGACTGATTTTTCCAGAGCAGAGGAAGGTAATCAATGTTCTTCAATTTTATTTTTCCTACTTGTTTGTGCTTTTTATTCAGAACAACTGCTTCCACTGACACGTTTATCAGTGGCCGCCGCGTTTCCAGTTCAGGCTTAAAAGTAATAAGAGATCCGGTGCCGCTGGCATGGAGCATATTCTTTATATTTAACTCATTACATTTTATGTTTATATCAGGCTTTGCAATAGGCGCTTTATCTGAAAAAATCATTCTCGAATAAAATTCAGGTTTATGAAACCCTTTTCCATCGACAAATGACGATGCATAGCTGTCTATTTTCTTGGGTAAAATGGATACGATGCGGTTGTAGGCTAGCATACATTTCCATTTTTTTCCGGGTTTTGTTCCTAGTTTTTTATATGGAATTGATATTTCAAAGCGCCATTTATCATTCTTTCTTTTTACCGCGATAACTGCGCCAGAATCCCAACCGGGCATGCGTTTTGCAGGTTCGGTTAACAATGTCTTGATCTTCTTATGGCTGAAAAGGTTTCCAGAGGAGTCCAATATCAACTGACACATATTTTCTGGGTATTGTTTATCTGGAACCAGTAAGATTTCTATGCTTTCAGACGGCGCATACTTTTCGGGGCCATGCTTAGCTTCTTTAATCTTTTGAGTCAGCGGCTGTGTCACTTCTCCAGCGATATACAAATTGTTCTTGTCGTAAAGAATTTCCGCAAACAAAGGCTGCGGACAGAGTTTGAACATGCGACAATCAATGAAATATTCCACTGGCTGGGCAGTATCCCATGCAGCTTCTGTCAAATTTCCGTCGATTGTAATTGTCTCAAGTGTTGAAACCGCCGTTATGCTTTTCTTTTTCACATAATTTTTAAACCATTCTGGCATGTTGTTTTGATTGTATATCGTCTCGCGTGATATCCACAAATCTTCAAGCTGCTTTTCAAGTTTGGAAAATTCAGGATTCAAAACTTTTATCTTTGGCAAAATTTGATAATATTTGCTTTTTACCTCGGATAATGGATATACCATAGGCTCATTTTTTAGTTTTTCTTCGGTGTCTTTAAAATTTGACTTTGCTTTTGCAAGTTCCTTAAGCGCGGCTTGAATTGTTTTTTTAGTGTTCTTGAAATCTCCATCGCGAATATATTTTTCTGCCTGCATAGATGCCTGATTGGCAATGGAATAAGGTATTGCGCCTTTAATCATTTTATAATACTGAATAAAAAATGGGTAGGAAAAATGATCCATAAATGGGCCTCTTCTGCGCTTTGTTCCGAGGAATCATAGCTTTCTCTGCGTCTTTATATG
>CAZYVR010000213.1:0-10194 GCA_964651145.1 uncultured Victivallales bacterium
ATTTAAGGAAATTTCACACCTTATTCAACTGTGCAGATTTTTGGGCGCATTATATTGAGCTGTTGTTAATCTTGTGATTTGGAAAGGATTTGCTTTTCTTGTGGAGATAGGCTGTGGGTCATGGGTTGCCAGCCTGATGTTTTTTTCTAAATTGCTTATAGTTAGGCTTTATGGGGCATTTTGTTGTTTTGCTTTTTGGATATATTGTCATCTTAATTTTTAAAAGGGATTTTTCATATTTGATAATGCGTGTTGATTGTGGCAACTTGCATTTGGCTGAGTAATTTTTATTAGATTAGAGAAAACGGAATGTATTAACGTATTCTTTGTAATGCGACAGCTCCGTCGCATTAGACGGAGCCGCCGCCTTGCTATTCTTTTTCTATTTTTTAAACTTGCTTGATTTTAGCTCTTGACTTCTTTCATTAATAATGATATAATATTTCAACATCAATGAAAGAAGAGGAGCACTTTGTGATTCAATCATTGGAAAGAGCGTTTGATATATTGGAGCTTCTTGATCGCGCGGGTCGCGATGTGGGCATTGGGGTTCAAGAGATTAGTCGTGAAGTAGGCTTAAAGCTTCCAACGGTTCATAATATGTTGAAGACTCTGACCGTTCTCGGTTATGTGACTCAGAATGCGAGCTCCGGCAAGTATTGCATTGGCGATAAGCTGTGCGCGCTGGGAATGCGCTCTGAGCTTGAGCGCTCTCTTTCTGAAGTGGCTGAGCCTCTGGCGCGGAAGTTGAACAAGGACGTGAGCGAAACTGTCACGGTTACTCTTTATGCTAATCGAACATGGCACACCTTGTTTCAGATCTACAGCGAGCAGGAGCTGAGTGTGCGTGTTTCTTTGCCGGTAAACAAAAATCTCTTCATCAGCGCCACTGGCCGATGCATTTTGAGTTGTCTGCCAAAAGGAGAGCTTGAGATGTATCTCAAGGCTTCGGGAATGCCAGGAGAGGATTGGAATAACATTCAGGATGTTGATTCGCTCAGAAAGGCTCTTGATGAAATCAAGAAGCGCGGATATGAGCTTTACCGAAGGAAAGGTTCGCTTGGGATCGGCGTTCCATTGCGTCTCTCCAGGAGCGGCATTGACGCGGCGATTGGCGTTTGCATGCCGGAAAGCCGCTTCAAGGGCGAGCATAAAAAAGCAGTAGTAAGCGCTCTTCTTGACACAGCGGAAGCTATTCGTGTTATTATGGAAAACTAAAACAGGTTATTCTTATGAACGTTGATGGAGTTGTAAGCCGTTATAAATCAGAGTTGTTGGATTCAGTCGTTCCTTTCTGGGAAAATAATTGCGTAGACAGGGACTTCGGAGGGTATTTTTCGTTGCTTGACCGCAAAGGCGAGCCTTACGGCACGGACAAATACATGTGGATGCAGTGGCGGATAGTTTATATGTTTGCAACTATGTATATGACGGAGTATTCGCGTCCGGAGTGGCTTGAAATAGCAAAGGGCGGCTTTGATTTTTTGACTCGTCACGGGAAAAAACCGGACGGCGGATATTATTTTGCCCTTAACAGGGAAGGCTTGCCGTTGCAGGAGGATTGTGGTCAATATACAATCTTTTCTGAGAGCTTTGTGGCTGTCGGCTCCGCCGCTTTGTTCAGAGTTTCCGGAGACGAGCGGCATAAAGCGGAGGCTGTGGCGGCGGCGAATATATTTAAGCGAAACATTGAGCGTTCGGCAAAGCCGAAGCTTGCCGGGCAAGTCAAGAGGCGAGCGCTTGGGCATTATATGATATTGATTAACTTGTCTTATGTTTTAAATGAATGCTTCAATACAAATAAGTATGATTGCGACATTGAAACGTCGATTGAATATGTGAGGAAATTTTGGAACGAAGAGCTGGGAATAATGTTTGAAAATATAAACATTGACGGATCATTCGATTTGGAGTCCTGCGATGGGCGTCTGGTAAATCCAGGGCACGCGCTTGAGGCAATGTGGTTTATTATGCAGCACGCCGAGAAAAAGAACAACTCCTCCCTCATTTCAGAGATTTGCGCTTTGACCGGCAAAATTCTGGAATATGGATGGGACACGGAATTTGGCGGAATCTGCTATTTTAAGGATGCCCTTGGCAAGCCACTGCTGGAGCCTAAAACCTGCCTGAAAATATGGTGGGCCAACAACGAGGCTGCCATTGCCGCTCTTTACGCATTCAAGCTTAGCGGAGACAGCAGGTTTTATGATTGGTTTCTTAAAATTGACGAGTGGAACTGGAACAGTTTCCGAGACCCGGAATACGGCGAGTGGTTTGCTTATACGGATCGTTCGGGCAAACCTTGCCATTTTTTCAAGGGCAGCAACTGGAAAACATTTTTTCATTTGCCGCGCTATCTGTTGAATTCCATACAGCTTTTAGAGGCTGTAAATAAATAATAAAATAAATGTTAGGAAAAAGCGATGAAAAGCGAGATTCGCATTGTTGGCGGAACGAAGGCTTTTGAGCAATTTGTGAAGAAATGCCTCCCGGAAAGTTCTATTTTGACTCGTTGTAAAACTATGAAGGATGTCGTTGAGCGTGAGCTAAGCGAATGCCGCGCATATTTGATTATGCCGGATTACGAAAATGGAGAGACGCGCGTTCCAGAAGTGGATTTTGAGACTCTCAAGAAATATTCAAAGCTGAAAAAGGCCGGGCAGTCATTGTTTATAGAAAATTATGATGATGGCGATTATGTGCATTCCGCGGTCTTCGGCCATATTATCGATTCTGAGCTGCGTTATTTTTTCTCGGAGTATGTTCTCGCGTCCGGAGAGTTGGCTGATAAATTGCCTGGGGGAAATATCCTTCAGGCGCGCGGCTCGTATTATTTTCCAGGGCGCGCCATGGGATATCATACGGATTTTGGCAACAAGGTTCTTTTGGAAGCGACTGATTGCATTGGGACCAACAAGGTTTACCGCGAAGGCTCTTTTAAATTCCCATTGCTTGTACAGGTCAGCTCATTTTTCTGTTCCGCGATGAATATGACGCAGTTTGACCGATTGAAAATGCTTCCCGTTTCGCGTTGGAAGGCATTGTTCTCCGTAATATTCGCCAAGGTTCTGAATGTGGATGAAAGTGCTGTTGCCAAAGCTTTTGACGATTCATGGCAGGCTGTGGGCATAGTCGGCTCTATGGAAAGCTCAAAAGACGCGGCATTAAAAAACGCGGTTAACAAAGCTGTTGAGTGGCACAAGAATTCCGGCTTGATGCTTTCGCCGGACGGAACGCGCGGCATTTATGAGATGATACGCTCGAACGACTTGAAGGTTAGGGCCAATATTCGCACTGATTCCAACTTGATAACCGGACTGCTTTTTTGCTTGGCTGGCAAATATAATGGCGACAAAGATTTGGCAGAAACTGGCGAAAACCTAATTCGTTTCCTGCTTGACAGCGGAATTCAGATAGAGAATGGCGAGTTCGCTGGTTTTTTCAAGTGGTTCCTTGATATTGATGAAGGCCCTTTGACTATTTGGTCTTCGGACACTAGTCGCGCCGGACTGGTTATGGTTAACATGTATCAATTGACAGGTGAAGATGAGTATCTCGAGCGCGCCGGAAGGCTTGGCGACGCGATTCTCAAATGGCTCGGGCCTGTCGGACTCCTGAATGGCTCATTCTGGGTTAATCGCGGCTATAAGGATTATCAGGATGAAGAGCATGTCACTGACAATCCTGTATATTACGGCGAGATGACTTCGTTTTTGCTTCAGCTTTACAAGGCAACGAATGAAGACAAATACAAAGACGCCGTGCTTAAGTTTGCCGGAAAGATTATGGACAGGTTCCCGGAGATAAAACCATTTGGATATTCTGAGAATTTTACTTACAGCCGTTATTTGGTTATGATATCGGTCATGCAGGAAATTTTGGATATGGACTTGTCCGACAAAATCAACGGAGTCCTGAAATATTTCCAAAGACTTCAGCATGATTGCGGCGGATTGTGCGAGACTCCCATAATAATTAGAGATGGCGCGGCGGAAGCGGGCGTGGGCATCGGAGACGGTTCTGACAATATTGGCGACATGCTGTATTGCAATAATTTTGTTCTTGGCGCATTGTCTGTTGTCGCCCGCATGAAGAATCCTTATTCGATTTACACGGAGCTTGCCGGGCAAATCTATGAGCAATTGACTAAGTTTATTCTTAGCTCTCAGATTGACGACGAAGACAAGCGCCTTAACGGAGGATGGATGCGCGCGTTTGACATGGACCGCAAGGAATATTATGGCCTTAATAAAGACAAAGACTGGGGGGCATACTGCATTATGGCAGGATGGACAACTGGCTTTATTCCCTTGGCTTTGTTGAGTGAACTAGGCGAACAGTCTCCATTTATTTAAATAATATAGGTCAAAGATCATGAATAATAAATCTTTAATTTGCAATCCCGGGCTGGATGTTGTTTTTGTTCCATTTAGTCCAATTTCTGAGACGGATAAATTTGAGGTTAGGGTTCAAATTCAAAATTCCGGAGCACCTCGAGAATTATCGGTGGAAATTTATCTGGACGAAGTGAGCGAGTCAAATTTGGCGTGGCGCGGAAAAGCTTTTGCGGAGAAAGGCAGATATGCCTTTGCGCAATGTTTTCCTGACATTGTCGGTAAAGTCGGCGCGCATAATATTGTCGTCCGCTTTTCTGGAGACCGCGCGGAATGGACGACTGTTGAAAAGCCTTTTGAAGTTCGGACTCATACCCCGAATCTCATAGAGGGCGCGTTTATTATGTTTGGCCCTCCTGTTGACAGAAAGCCGTGCTCTTCGTTTTACGACGTTAAAAAGCTGACGGATGCTCAGTGGGGGGAGCAGGTGGATTCTTTTAATGAGCTGGGGTTCAAAGCTATTATTCCTATGGCAACTGTTCAGCTTGAGCATTTTAGCGAGCGTTTTTCTGTTGGGGCAGAGGAAGAATTCAGGGCCCACTATCCCTCCCGGATATATCCTAGATCAGATATAAAAGCTGAAGATCCTGTGAAAGCAGTGTTTGAGGCGGCTGAGAAAAATGGCCAAAAAGTTTTTTTGCCTTTTGGGAATAATTACACGTCATGCTCTCGTCGTTTTGAGGTAATGGAGGAGCTTTGGAGACTTTATGGGAAATATAAGTCTTTTTACGGTTGGTATCAGCCGATCGAGCCTCATTTGAATTTAGCGTCAGACGTTTTTGAAGGTTTTTTAAAGTTGCTTGAAGAGGACAGAAAAAAAGCGAACGAGCTTTGTCCAGCCAAACCTTTATTGCTGTCGGTGGCTTGCGGAGCTCCTGCGATAAGCGAGGCTATTTTTTGTATCCTCAAGGAAGGGCGGCTTAAAGCCGACATTATAGCTCCAATGGATATTGTGGGCTGCACGAGAGGACGCCTGGAGCAGTTAAAATTAAATTTTTCCTCTTTTTCAGCATTGAAGGAAGCCTTGGAAAACACAAGCTCTCATTTATGGGGGAACTGTGAGTCCTTTGATATTGATGACGAGAATATAATTTTGCCGCGATACAGGAATGGCGGCTTTGACGGTCATGCGGGTTTTCTTCAGCAGATGGAGACTTTGCGTCCTTATTCTGAAAAACTTATAACTTTTGAGGCAACAGGGGTGTTTGCCAAGCCTGGGCTTAAGCCGGAAATTGGCGGAGAAAAAGCTATTGAGCAATACCAGCGCTACGTGGATTATATGAAAGAGCCGGTTCCCGCTTATAAAAATATTGCGCTTGGTTGCTGTTATGCTAAATCAAGCCTGCCGGATTTTCCAGAGCGGCATATGGCGGGTCTTTTCAGGTCTAATGAAAAAATGTTCGATTCTGACAAGAGTCACCTTTCCACTGACGGGTATATTGCCGGAGGACGTGAAGGGGCGCGGGCTGATCTTTCAAAAATTTATGGCTACATTCTTTCCACTGATTCTTTTTGCGTTGAATTGTTGTTTGATTTGGGGCAGTCAGAGAGAATTGACATGCTAAGAGTGGCAAGCTCTCCAGCATTTCTGGAGCAGTTTAACAATCCAGACACTTCGCCTGACAGGATTGCAGTGGAAATAGGTGATGCCCTTAATAAGATGGAAAAAATTGGTGAAGCTTGCGAGTATGTTCATGGCTGGGCTGGGCTTGTCTTTTCGGAATCGATCAATGCTCGCTATGTCAAATTTATCTTTTCGAAAAAGAAAAATCCGAATTATGAGAGATCAGGCATGCTTATAAATGAAATAGAAATTTGTCAAAAGTTTGAAGCTCAATAAGGCAGCTTTGCCAGTCAATATATGCGCGCGGATTTTCCGCGCGCATTTTTTTTGAATTTTACATGCTTTCACTCTTGATTAAAATGGTATAGACCATTACAATGTGGTTTATACCATTTATTGTTTTAATGGAGCGGAGGCTATGATGATAAAAATAGACAAGAGCGACGAAACCCCGGTGTATCGTCAGATTATAGAGCAGATAACCAGAAGGATTCGGGACGGCAAGCTTGTTGCGGGCGACCGTTTGCCGCCGGAGCGCGATTTTTCCGCCGAACTTGGCGTTGCCAGAGGCACGGTGAAGAAAGCTTACGAAAAGCTTGCGGCAAACAATGTCATCGAAATGGTTCAGGGCAGGGGCAGCTTTGTTGCAGCCGGACAGGACGTGATGGCTGCAGGGCGCAAAGAGAAAGCCGTCGCTATAATAAACAGCGCCCTGGCAAAGTTGGAAGCGCTGAAGTTTAACCCGCGCGAGATGAGCAGCCTTTTTCAGATATTGATGATGGAATACGAAAAACGGCGCGAGAGCATTCATATTGCCGGCATAGACTGCAATCCGGAGGCTCTTTCTATTTTTGACCGGCAGCTTTTTCATATTTCAAAGGCGCGCATGTACAGGTTCCTGCTTGATGACATCTATCGCGATTCCAGCATTAAAAAGAAGCTGGCTGAATTTGACATGATACTGACCACATCAACGCATTACGTCGAGATTATTGGCCTTTTGCCTGAGCTCAAAGGAAGGATTATTCAGGCGGCGGTGTCGCCGAGCCATCAGACTATAATTGATTTTGCGAAAATTCCGGCGTCATCCCGGATTGGCATTGTCACAATGAGCGCAAATTTCCTAGGCATTATCAAAAGCAAAATAAAGGATTTTCAGATAAATCCTAAAAGCATCAAGCATATGTTTGAAGAGGAACCCGAGAAGTTTCCAGAATTTATAAAAGATTGTGACATTCTTATAACTCCTCCGAAATGCTTGCTGGAGAACCGCAAAGAGTTGCAGATATATTTTATGCGTTTCAGAAAAGCTGGCGGAGAAATACTTCGCTTCGATTATCAGATTGAGCGAGGGGCTTTAATACATATTGAGGAAAAAATATCTCAACTTTTGCAAGGAGGGAAGCGCTGACTTGTTCAGCCTTATTTACAGCTATGGATAATTCAACTGTTGTATTGGGGGTAATCGGCGCGGACTGCCATTCTGTCGGCAATAAGATTCTTGAACGATTTTTCTCCGACGGAGGATTCAAGGTCGTAAACCTTGGAGTGATGGTCAGTCAGGATGAATTCATTGACGCGGCAATAGAAACAAACGCTTCCGCAATTTTGGTTTCCTCGCTTTACGGTCATGGAGAGATTGACTGCCTGGGATTCAGGGGGCGCTGTGTGGAGAGAGGGCTTGAGGATGTTGTTCTTTATGTCGGCGGCAATCTGGTTGTTGGCAAAACTGAGCATGCCGAGGTGGAAATCAAGTTTAAGGATATGGGCTTTGACCGCGTGTATCATACGGATTGCGATGTGAAAGAAGTCATTGAAACTCTGAAAAAAGATATTGTGGAGAGAAAATGAAGCGGATTGTCAGCATAGACATTGGCTCCACATACACCAAAGGCGCTTTGTTTGCCTTGGCTGGCGGCGCTCTTTCTTTTCTGGGGGGAGCTTCAACTCCGACGACTGTCGATTGCCTGCCTGAAGGATTCAACAGGATGCTTGAGCGTCTTGAGTGCCAGGATGACGGTTGTGAAATTTTTTGTTCTTCCTCGGCAAAGGGAGGATTGCGGGTTGCCGCTATAGGCATTGTCCCTGAGCTTACATTGGAAACGGCTCGTCTCGCGGCGCTGTCGGCGGGCGCGAGAGTGGAACACGTGTATTCATACAAGCTTTGCGCAGATGACATCGAAAGCCTGAGGAAGAGTTCTCCGGATATCCTTCTTTTTACCGGAGGCACGGATGGCGGAGCTGAAAAATACAACTTGCACAATGCGCGAATGCTGGCTGACGCAAAGCTTGAATGCTCAATTGTTTATGCCGGGAACCGCGCGGTTTCAGGGCGGATTTCCGATATTTTGAAAGACTCCGATTTTTGCGCGGCGGACAATGTTCTTCCTGAGCTTGGGCGCTACAGTCTGGAATCCGCAAGAAGCCAGATAAGACGCATCTTTATGGAAAAAATAGTTTTCGGCAAAGGGCTTGACCAAGTCGCTTTGCGCGCCGGAAAGGCGCCGCTGCCAACTCCGTATTCGTTGTTTGAATATCTTTGCTCTATTCATGAATTGCATCCTGAATTAGGGGAGTTTTGCCTTGTTGACATGGGCGGAGCCACAACTGATTTTTATTCTTGTGGCGGCTCTGCATTGCTGGCTCCCGGGACTGTGCTGAAAGGACTGCGCGAACCGGAGACAAAGCGAACGGTTGAGGGCGATTTGGGTATGAGAGTCAGCGCTTTGGCTGTTCAGAAGAGCATGGTGGATTTTATTCGCCAGCGCTTGGAAACAGCCCGCTTGAGCGAAGATGCGTTTTCTTTATATATTGAGAAAATTGACAAGATGCATGAATATTTGCCGCAGTGCGAAGAGGAAAAAGGCTTTGAGCATATTCTGGCGCAGGCGTGCTGTCTTGGAGCCGCCAGGCGGCATGCCGGAACGCGCGAGGAGGTTTACACTCCTCAGGGAAAAGTTTTTTTGCAGAAGGGAAAAGACTTGAGCAGGGCGCGAAAGATTATTGGAACAGGCGGCTATCTGGCGCGAATGAACTCGTTTTCTTTGACGGAATATATTCAACGCGACAAAAAAGAATCCGGAGCCTTGTCCCTTTTGCCGGAGGCGGCGGAATATTATCTTGACGCGCAATATATTTTTCCTTTGCTGGCAAATATTTCTCAGAAGTATCCGAAGGAAGCCGCAACGGCTGGATTGAAAGCTATTCATAAATTTGAAATAACATAAGGTGACACGCAAATGTCTGCGCAATTATCAAAACTTGGCGACGACGAATTTTTCAAGCTTCGCAAAATAGTGCTGAATACTTGGGAAACCGGGAAGGACGTGGAAAAGCTTGAAGACGGCATTGAATATCAACTGGCGCTGCCTGAAAAAATGAGTTTTTCAAAGGCTTTGGCCAAAGCCGACCGCGAGGGCAGGACTCTTATTCAGCCGCGCGCGGGAGTGGCTTTGCTCAATCAGCACATCCAGCTTCTGCTGAAGCTTCAGGTGGAAGCGGATCTGCTGCCCACCACCATCGACGCGTACACGCGTTTGAATCAGTATGAAAACGCTCAGGCTGGCATTGATAAATCAAGAAAAGCGGGGCATTCGCTTTTGAATGGCTTTCCCGCAGTCAATCATGGCTTGATGGGCTGCCGGAAGATAGTCAAGGCTTTAAGCAAGCCCGTTGAAGTCCGTCACGGAACCCCGGACGCAAGGCTTTTGGCCGAGATTACTCTTGCCGCAGGATTTACATCCTATGAGGGCGGCGGCATTTCATATAATATTCCCTACTCCAAAAAAATTCCGCTGGAACAGTCTCTTCATGACTGGAAGTACGTTGACCGTCTTGTCGGAAAATACGAAGAGGCTGGAGTTTCCATTAACCGCGAGCCTTTCGGCCCCTTGTCCGGCACGCTGGTTCCGCCATTTATAAGTCATTCGGTGGCTATTCTTGAAGGTCTCATGGCTCTTGAGCAAGGCGTCAAATCTTTGACACTGGGCTATGGACAGGCCGGGAATCTGGTGCAGGATGTCGCTGCCATTATTTCATTGCGCGAGCTTGCCCATGAATACTTCCATGAAGCCGGTTTTGACGATTATGAGCTGTCCACTGTTTTCCATCAATGGATGGGCGGCTTTCCTGAAGAAGAGTCGAAAGCTTTTGCCGTAATAAGCTGGGGCGCCACGGCCGCCGCATTTGCAAAGGCAACCAAAGTCATAGTGAAAACACCCCATGAGGCAATGGGCA
>CAZYVR010000214.1:0-10190 GCA_964651145.1 uncultured Victivallales bacterium
TGCCTTTTTTGTTTCTGTTGTAAATTCGCCTTTTTTTTTCAAGCTAATTTTTTCATTTGTATGAAGTCCCAAGTTATTTTCCTTTCCATGATTCCATCTTTCTTTGGGAGTTTTTAAAGCCCAATCTGGCTTTTTGTTGCCATTAATATACTTGATTACCCAGTGCTCACTTCCCAACCTTGAGTTCAAAACGAGAGGGGCTGAGTTAATAACTTTGTATTTAATCTTGATATGTAAAGGAATTTCTCCTTTTTTATCAAAATGCACAAGAGAACACGGCGTGACTACATCCAAAATTTCTAATTTCCCTATAGGATATTTTTTTTGTTTCCAATTTTTTCCTATTGCGTCAAATATACCGTAATTGTCAGCTCCAAATGCTATACACGAAATTAGCAGAATTGTTGTAAGCATAACTAAACTTTTCTTTTTCATCTTTTTCTTTCCGCTGGATTCCAGCTTTTTTGTTTTTATCCTATTGTAAAATAAAAGCGATTACATACTACATGTCTATGATAATATAAGATACATATAAAGTCAAGGTGTAGTGTGAATTTAATAATATGTATTTATTTATTTGTTTATTTATAAATTAAATATAATATAATTGTCCTAGATTATATTGATATTATGTATTTTGTGGTGTATCTTATAAAAGAGCGTGATTTATCAATTGGCAACCAAGGGAGATGGGAAATGAATAAAAAAGCTTCGAGTAAACTATTATATATAAAAATAAGCAAGGATATTCTTGATTATATTAATCGCGAGAAACCCACCATTATACCAACTGAACTTGAAATGATGGATAAGTATCAAGTATCAAGAACCACAATCAGAAAAGCTCTTGAGATTCTCAAGGAAAAAAAGATTATAAAATCTACAAGGAGAAAAGGTACATTAGTCACAAATGGAAAATATGAATGTTCTGGCTATATATTAGCCATAATGCAACATTATTCAAAGAGTGAAAAATTTCAAAAAGATATCTTTAACTATTTCTTTGCAAAACTTTCCCAATATGGCATTGAAATAAAAATTCACATGCTTGGGGAAAATGATGAGTTTGACTCTAATTTAATATCAAAACAGGCATTGTCTGCAAAAGGAATCATTATTGGCGACAAGTCGCAAGGGCTTCCTGAATTATATCAAATTCTTAATCCTTTTTATAATAAAACAGTGTTGCTTCTTGCTGAGCCAAGGTTTAATTATAAATATGTGAATGGAGATCGCTTTTTGGGATTTAAAAAAATAAGTGAACATTTAGCAGGACTTGGGCATAGAAAAATAGTAAGTACTGGCCCTGTATCCGACCTCGCAAGAAGAGAAGGAATAAAAGAAGGTCTTAAAGCTTTCAATTTTACAATTAGACCGGAGCTGGAAATAAATTGCCTTGGATATAGACAAAATGGTTATCTTGCAGCCAAAGAGCTTATAGAAAAAAAGGTTGACTTTTCAGCTGTAATAGCTCATAATGATTACTCTGCGTTGGGGATAATGGAGCGACTTCTTCAAGAAGGATATAACATTCCTCAAGATATAAGTATTGTAAGTTATGATAATCTTTTGGAATCTGATAAATATACCATACCCCTTACCTCGTGTGGAATTGATCGCGATAAAATTGTAGAAACAACTTTAGACATGATTTTCAGCAAAGAACATCATGTTAAGGTAAATAATATGGTCTATGGGAAAATAATTAAGCCTGATCTTTTTGTGAGGGAATCAACAGGACAAAACAATAAAGTTCTATGAAATAAAATATGGTTTTTATCACTGCCAGTCTAAAATCTGGAACAAGCAATAAAGTGGAAAAGTGCAATTAAAAACAACGATAATTAATTGCAAAGTCAAGCCAAGATGACTGCGTATCGGCTATTTTTACAGATTTAAGATAAAATCATTAGGAGATGGAGATGGACATTATTTCGAGAGACAGCAATAACGCTTGGTATGCGTTGAGGCGTACAATGCCGCCGTTCAGCTTTGAACAAAACCTCAAAGAAGCTATTAGTGTGTTGCAAAAATATAAGGTGGATGAACTTATACTTAAGATCGATGTGGAAGAGTTTTGGCATGGACAGCCAGATTATGACAGGACTAAGAAATATCAGGAAAAATTATTTATAATCAAAAATGAAATGTCTAATATCGGAATTGTTTATTCGCTAAATCCATGGATTACTGTTGGTCATGGAGATTTTGGACGAACAGCTATTCCACAAATATCAGGATTTCAGGCAATGGTTGGGCATGATGGCTCTGAATGCAAATGTTGCGCATGTCCGCTTTCCAATGCATGGCGCGAAAATACAGCAAAGATTTGGAGTCTTTACGCGGAAACTGCGCCTTCTGTCATGTGGTGTGAAGATGATTTGCGGATTGTCGGGCATAAGCCTGTTGAGTGGAGCTGCTTCTGTCCTTTGCATATAAAGATGTTTTGCGATCGAATAGGCCATAGTGTTACTCGCGATGAACTAGTGGATGCAATCCTTTCTCCTGGGGAGCCTCACTCTTGGCGAAAAGAATACCTAAACATGCAAGGCGATATTATGACTGATACAGTGCGTTTTATTGCCAAAGTTGTCCATGAAATCTCTCCTTCTACATGCATGGGACTTATGTCTAGCGGGCCAGCGTTGCATGCTGTTGAAGGCAGACCTTGGGCAAAAATCGCAAATGCGTTGAGTGGCAAAAATGTCCTTTATAGCCGACCAACTCTCGGGAATTATAGTGAAACAGCAATTCGGGGGCTTTATTATTCAGCAAATTCCATCAAAGCCACAAGATATTGTCTTCCTGGCAATGTAGTGGAGCAAACAGAAGTTGAAAACGTTCCCTTCACCCAATACGCGAATAGTGTAAATTTCACTTTCTTGAAGATGGTCGTGTCATTTGCCTTTGGATGCAATGGAGTCACATTGAATCTTTTTGACCACTGTGGCACCTCCATGGAATTAGAGCCAAAATATGGGGAAATGCTTGGTGAAAAGAAAACTTACTTGAATGCATTGGCCTCATTTTCGCAACGCGTTGGTCCGTTAAGGGGAGTCAGAGTTTTGCATCATGACAAAGCAGGATTCAACAATCATCTGGATAAAAGACACTGGAAAGGGCTATCTGCTGATGGAGATATTTGGGCATCTGCACTAGAAGCGCACGGAATTCCCACTATATACGATGACAATGTAGTAACAACTGCGGCGTGTGGTCAAATAATTAGGTCTTTTTCCGACAATGACATAAAGGCAATGCTTTCAAAAGGTCTTCTCTTGGATGGAGAAGCGGCGGAAATACTCAGTGAACGTGGCTTTGGAGATGCTATAGGTGTAAAATCCATTTCGGCCAAAACTTGTGTAGATGATTTGGGCGCGTTTGCCGCAGAGGAATATTATAATCCTGAGTTCGAAGGGGAAAAGCATAAATTCTTGACAATACGCTTTCCTGTTAGGCCCAATATTCATATTATTGAACCACTAAATGGAGCGCGGGTGATAAGCCAATTAGTAAATGCTGACGCAGTGCGTCAACATACCATGACGTATGCGTTTGAGAATAGTCAAGGTGGCAGAGTTGTTGTATATGCTCTTAATATGGCATCTTCTTATTCTCCCCGTTTTAACGGCACATTCAGGATGGAGCAGTTGCAGTCAGTAGTCAAGTGGCTGTCAAGGGGAAGGGCTCCTTTGATTGTTACGGGAGGAACGCACCCATTGTGTTTGCGCAAGGATGCTGGAGATGTCACCTTGATTGGTTTATTTAACTTGTGTCTTGATCCATGGATATCGGCTTGCTTTGAGCTATATGATACTCGCAATATAGGTAATGTCTCTCTACTTACGGAAGAAGGCGAATGGAGCAGGGATATTGAGTTAGAAATAAAAAATAGCTCTACAGGTCATCATGTAATAAAATTTAATAAAAGCATATATTTTAATAATCCACTATTTTTAAGCGTGAAATGGACATAATCCTGAATCCGTGAAGGAAACATGAGAAACATTATTTTAAATCAGAGATAACCTCGAGCAAATCTGGTATTACACAGAATGCTCTCAAGTTGTCTAAAGCTTTGAAATAAACATCTTAAGCTGAAATGCAACTTTTTTTAAAAATACGTTTTTTGAGATTTTTTTTAAATGGACTTCGCGATGAAGCTCTGTATCCAAAGAAAGATCTTGACTTTAAGAATCACTTCTCCTGATATGTTGGCAAAGAACTCGCAGATTTGACTGCTATTTCGCTATTTTATCCCTATCTGCAAATCGTTGGATATCCACACAGGAGTTATGTCTCTATCTTCTGTGGTACAATCAGTTCCGACCGCATGAATATTTGAAATCAAAAACACCGCTGGAGGTTTACGCAAATTTGCCACCGTTGAAGGTTATTGAATTCAAACACAATTCAGAAATGCCCTATTTGAAGCTCAATATCTCATATCTGGAAGGCAGAAAGCATCTGCCGATTCTCGAGATAGAAGAAGCCGCGTAATTTTATCTTCTATTTTCATATCCTTGCAATCCTTCTTTCTGAAGGAACAGGATCATTCTGTTCAGATTCTCAAAAAAACTGAAGTTTTTCCTTTTCAAGACGCTCTTTTTCTGCTATCTTATTTTTCCAGTTGTCAAAGAACGCGGCAAGTCGGTTCTTTTTGACTGCTATTTCGCTATTTTACCCCTATCTGCAAATCGCTGGACCTCTACAGGGGGGAAGGAACAGGATCATTCTGTTCAGACTCTCAAAAAAATGGAATTTTGCCCTTTTCAAAAACGTATTATCTGCTATTTTACAATTTCAGTTGTCAAAGAACGCGCCAAGTCGGCTCTTTTTGATTGCTATTTCGCTATTTTACCCCTATCTGCAATTCCCTGGATATCTACACCCAATTGGAACAATAAAACTCGACAACCAGACCTTTTCGGGTTCAACTTTTAATTAAAATTTTTACCGGACAGTAGTGAAAACAGGCAATAAATATATAGTTAAAGAACTTCCTGGTTTTTCGCCGTATACAAAAGGAAATAAAACAAAAAGTGTAAAATTACTGATTCTTCATTGGCAAAAAGAATTGATCATAGATTTTCATGGCTCGGAAACAGTAACAGAATGCCAACTCCCTGGTTTTAAACGAGGAGATTATACAGGAAAAGTCCCCCCTTGTAAACCTGGGCTCGTCGGACGTTTACCAATATTGCAACCTAAAACGATTCTTGCCTAAAATCAAAATCTTGAGTTCAATAAACAAAAACACACTGAAGCTGAAATCTCAAAAAAAGAAAACATCACGCTTTTTTTATGGCATCACGCAATGATATAAGTTTTTTCATCAGTTGCGAATGATCGCAGGTTGTTCCTTCTACTCCGAAGCTTTCGTAAAGCTCGCAGTAAAGGACGTACAGCTCGTTATAGACCGTCACATTTTCTGGAATAGGATGATAAATAGTGTCCTTGAAGGAGCAGATTTTTGCCTGCGCGTCCTCTACTTTTTTGTAAGCTCCTCCGGCTACAGCTCCATAGATGGCGGCGCCAAGCGCGCAGGTTTCCGACGATGCGGAAATCTTCATTGTTCGATTGAACACATCAGCGCAAATTTGCATAAACATCGGGTCTTTTTCGGCAATGCCTCCGCAGTTGATTATTTCCTCTATATGGATTCCGCACTCTTCAAGCCTGTCGATAATTTTTCTGGCTCCGAAGGCCGTTCCTTCAATAAGCGCGCGATAAATTTCTGCTTGCGTTGTGTGCAGAGTCTGTCCTACTAAGAGCCCCGTTAATTTCGGGTCTGCTAGCACACAACGGTTTCCGTTGTTCCAATCAAGAGCGAGAAGGCCTGATTGTCCCGGTCTGAGGGCGCTTGCTTTTTGGGTAAGTTTTTTAAAAATGTCGTGATTGCTGTCGCAGACCTTTGTCACAAACCAGTTGAATATGTCGCCCACGGCGGCCTGTCCGGCCTCGATTCCGTAATAACCTGGAATTACTGAACCGTCAACTACACCGCAAACGCCGGGGATGTCAGGGAGCGCGTTATCGTTTGGAGCAACCATAATGTCGCAAGACGAAGTGCCAATGATTCTTGTCAGGCGGCCTTTGCCGACGCCCGCGCCGACTGCGCCCAAATGCGCATCGATAAACCCTACAGAAATCGGAGTTCCCTGCTTCAGGCCCAATTTACCCGCCCATTCTTCACAAAGTTTTCCAGCAATCTGGTCGCCTGTATAAGCTTCAGTAAAGAGCCGTGGGAGGAGCTCGGCAAGTTTTGGATCAAGTTTTTTAAAAAACTCCTTGTCGGGCAGCCCGCCCCATTCTTTGCAGTAAAGGGCTTTATGCCCCGCTCCGCAAATGCCGCGCTTGACTTGCGCCGGGTCTTTAATGCCAGCCAGCAGAGCCGGGATAAAGTCAGGGAAATCAAGCCATGTGTGCGCCGCGTCGAAAACCTCTTTGTCAATATTCAGGCAATGCCATATTTTTGAGAAAAACCACTCCGATGAATACGTGCCGCCGCATTTTGCAAGGTACTGCGGACGGATATCCGAAGCGAGCGCGGTTATTTTTTCGGCTTCGGTTATAGAGGTGTGATCTTTCCACATCCAAGCCTTTGCGTTCAGGTTGTCTTTGAATTTTTCCTGCATTGCAAGTGGGACAAGATTTTGATCGACAGGCAATGGAGTGGAGGCCGTTGCATCCACTCCAATTCCTACAATATTTTCAACTAAAAAATCATCTTTCTTTGAGGCTTTGGCAAGAGCTTCTTTAACAGCCTCAGTCATGCTATCAATATATGCGCCAGGACATTGGCGCGCAAGATGCGGGTTTCCAGCATCTGTATAAATGCCGCGTTCACCGCCTGCATAACTAGAGGACGCAGTCCCTAATTCCTTGCCTGTGGCAACATCGATTATCAAAGCTCTGACAGAATTGCTGCCAAAGTCTATCCCCATTGAAAAATAATTTTCAGCCATCTTTTTATCCTATTTTATTATAAACATTATTTAACACTCTTAGTTATTCAGCTCTTGAACGGCAAGCCTAAAGGCTCAAGATATGGACGGAAGGGAACCATTGCCGCTATCTCATTAAGCTTCCGCAAAACATCGTCCGCCAAAACTCCTTTTTCTGCCGCCTCAACGTTGCTTTCCAACTCCTCAATGCAACGGACTCCAGTCAGCACGCTTGACACGTTTGGATTGGAAAGAATAAAGCGAATGCTAAGCTCTGGCAATCCAATGCCAAGGTCATTGACCAATTCATAGAGGCGCGCAAACTGATTTCTTCGCGGCAAACTCAGCCATCTTTGTGGATTTTTTAAAACATCATTTTTATAGACCTTGGCAAGCGCTCCCTGCTGCAGTGGCGAGCCGCAAATGACGCCCATATTATGAGCATTTGCCGCCGGAAGCACGGCATGTTCAGCCTCGCGCCAAAGCAGGCTATACTGGAACGCCGTCAACGCAACATCAAACTTACCGGTGTTAATGATGCGCGGAAGTTCGTAAGCAGTGGTGCCGCCAAGCCCAATAAAGTTGACTTTGCCTTCCTGTTTGGCTTCCCGCATGGCGTCCATGACAGGACCTTCAAAATTATCCTTGTTCGTCCACCAGTCAAAGAATTTCGGGTCGTCATAACGGTCTGGCTCGTGAATCATCAGGATGTCCACTGACTCGCGTTTGAGCTTTTCCAAGCTCTGCACTATGGCTTTTTTAAGGAAGTTTTTGTTCTGTGGCTCAAACGGCTCCGGCTTGTAGCCCATCTTGGTGCTGATTATAAAATCACAGTCACATTTCGATAAAGTTTCGCCTAGAACGGACTCGCTGTCACGATATCCAGGAGCGGTGTCGATATAGTTTATTCCCAAATCCCATGCGCGCTGAATGACTTTATCGGCAGTGGCGCGATCCGCCCCATGCGAACTGATGAAAAGTCCTCCCAGTGAAAGTTCTGAAACCTCAAGGCCAGTCCTGCCCAATACACGTTTTTTTAACATAATATATTCTCCTTCTAGAACCGGAAAACCGGCTTAAATTCTTTTCTTTGTTCAATCAACTCAAATCCCTCCACAATCTTATCAAACGACATTGCAGATGAATGGAAATCTTTCAAATCAATGATGGCTTTATCCACCAGCTTAATGCAAGTCTCATGGATCAGCTCATCGCTCTCTGCGGGGGAGTGAAACGCAAAGTTTAAACCAGATCCAAAAGCTTTGAAATTTGCGTTCATATTGCCGCTCAATCCGTAAAATGCAAAGGTTCCTCCAGGCTTTACCCAAGCTTTGAAATCGTTTATGCTTTCAATAACGCCTGCCGCGTCAATTAGCACATCAAATTGCCCTTTCGGCTTTTCCCCTTTGCCTAGTTCGACATAAGCATCAGCGCCGCGACTTAAAGCCAATTCTTTATTTCGTGAGGAACGCGCAATGGCAACCACTTCAGAGGCGCACATCATTGCGGCAAACTTTATATAAAACAGCCCCACGGCTCCACAGCCAATGACCCCAACTCTTTTCCCATCAAATGGGCCGAGCTCCTTTATCCAACTGAAAGTCTCCTTCATGGTGATAAAAATTACGGCCTCTGGATTATTTTTCCAGGCGCGGGGAACTTTCATCTGAAACTTGGAGTAAGCCGGGTATTTCCCAGATAGAATTCCGTCGGCTTCCATAGCCTTCCAATCGGTGATGACTCCATATTCAGAAAAGCCGCCAAACTCGCCGTTAAAACCGTTGACCTGGGTGCCTGCATAAACATACACAGGGCGAAGAGCTATATCGCCCACCTCAAGATTTTTGACCATTTTGCCGGTTTCCGTCACTTCTCCGATGGTCTCATGGCCTAAGACCGCAGGGTAACTGCTGCCCCATGGAAGTTTATTGTGGATTATTTTTTGGTCAGTGCCAGTGCATGCGGACGCGTAAAGATTTTTAACGCGACATTGATAGCTTGATATCTCAGGCAAGTCCAGAATCTCTTCAAGTGCCAGAATTCCGGGCTCTTTAATAATTGCTGCTTTCATTCTCAATTTTTCTCCAATCTTTAAGGGTTTCTTTGAATATTTTACTGCCATACTTGATGCTATATCGCTAATTATTAACGACTTATTCTTATCTTGGCTTTTCCTTTTTTCTGAGTTTTGATGTTAAAGTTAGGACCCAATGATTCGAATAAAAAAGCCCTCACTTAAAAATAGATGTTCTGAAATTAATCAAATAGTTCTGCCATCAAAGAACCTTTAATACCATAAAAACTTCACTGAAAGCTCCAGCTCCTTCACGCGTATTGCCTTGCAACTTGACTGGCTCACATTTGAGTAAAAACAAAAAACTCATAGATGTGTCCCCGCTAAAACATATATCACATCACGCTATTATGTTATTATTTTACATAGAAACAGAAGGCCTGCTTTTTGAAAAATTGTTCGAGCCTTAGATTAACTCTTTGTTTTTTTATTTGCTCTCTTTTTCGATTTCCCATATTTTCAATTCATCTATAAAAAGGTCACTTTCAGGAAAAACAACCAGTCTGCCTTTGAAAACCTTTGTGATTGAATAATCTTCTGGAATTTTTATTTTGCTTAAAAAAAAGTTTCCAGAATAAACTGTCCAGCCCTTTGTCGCATTTATAACGAAGAGCATGGGAAAGGCCAGCCATTTAAAGAAAGAATTATTTTTTTTGTATCCTCCTACCCAAAGCATGAAACCAATTTTGCCTTTTCCTTTTACTGCGATCTCATAAGTCAGTTTTTTTTCGCCATTCACTTCAATCCATGGCATATAAAGTGTATATTTGCGATTCATATTCCGGTTCCCTTTTACGCGGATTGAGCATTTCCGGAAGGCTTCTTTGCCGTCTACGAAATATCCGCATGGAGAATTAGCCTCCAGCGGTGCGTAATACATTGGGCCTCTGACTTCGCAATTAAAATCTTCCTTATTTTTTATTCTGTCCTTTAATCGTTTTTGGGCAAGTGAAGTAATTTCTTTCCATTCCCATTGATCAAATTTCAAATGTGCCACAAGTTTTTTGGGCGGGAATAAATTTTCTGCTTTATCTCTGGAAAAAATATTGTTGCATATTAAGAGCATGACAATGGGGTAAATAGATTTTGACATGCTAATAGTCATTTGATTACCTTAGGGTCTGTCCGTAAAACTGAGTTTTTGGCTTGGGATTTTTTCAAAGCTCAGG
>CAZYVR010000215.1:0-10174 GCA_964651145.1 uncultured Victivallales bacterium
GAGCTTTGAAAAAATCCCAAGCCAAAAACTCAGTTTTACGGACAGACCCTAGATAGTATCCATTTCTAATAAAATAGGAATATCGTTATGATATCGGTAAAAGTCTGTTGTGAAAATTAATTTTTTCTTGTTTAAATCATAGATATGAGTAACTGCTTTTTTCCCATGGAATAATGGTGTTTCAGGATAGGCAACATAGCGATTGTTGATAAGATAGACTTTAATGTTTTTCGGCTTGCCGTTCAAAGGCTTTACGTAATAAATATCCTTGCATATTTCGAGCTTTAAGGCATTGCAGTATAAAGAGTATTTATTGGGGGGATTGTCTTTGAATGTAATATAAGAATTTTTATTAGTTTCCCACTCACTCCCAAAAGAAAATCTTTTTATGGTTAAATAAATTTCTGAATCATTTTTGTTATCTTTAGAGAAGCCAGTATAAGCTAATAAAATAAGCCCATAAAAGACGCTTAAAAAGGTTTTCATTATTTTACCTCTGCTTTATATTTTTAAGGCAAAAATAGCATTTCAAGATTAATTGTCAATTGTGTCGTCTTGAGATGATTCTTTGCTTTCCAATAATTCATATCCTCCTACTTTCCACTCTTTATATTCATACCATACCCCAGGAAGAAGAAGTGAGATCAAAACAACTAACCCTGAATCTTCTAATTTAAAGATAAATATTATTGTGGCTGCTATGCATAACATGCAGAATACATACACGACAAGCTTCCAGAACATGATTCTTAGTTTTTTGTTTGCTTTTAGAGGTGCTTTACAATTGGAGCATGTGATTTTTCTAGGATCTATAAGAGTAAATTTCAAAAAACTGATAGCCTGTTGTGCGCACTTTGGGCAAATCATATTTGTTGCTTCTTTTTTATTCATAACTCTTCGTTTGTTTTAAATGTAATGTTCACGGTCTTATTTTTTTGGGGAGTTTTTTGTGTTCGTTGTAATTTCATTTCTTATTACGTCCCTGAGTTCTATTGCCCCATGGGAATTAGCTACCCGAATAATTATAATTTTAAAACCAAGCTTCTTTAGAAGGACAATTACTTTCTTGCTCAATTTGTGTTGACCAGTAAAACCTTTTCCCTCAAGTATAGTTGCTTGTTGCCTATCTTTAATTTTTTTAAGGCGAGTTTTGAGTTCTTCGATTGATCTCTTGTCTATCCAAGCTGTTGTTGGAGCGATACCACACATGTCTATTCGTTGCCGGATACAAGCTGTTTGATTCCCCAGGCGGCAGACACTCCTCCAAAGAGTATAAAGACTGAAAGCCCACCCCACATCCCTGCAAGATTGTAGAGTGCTGCGATGGGAGCCCAGACCTCCATAGAGTCAATTTCGCCGGATTCTAGTTTCGTGAACTCACTATGCATAAACCATGTGGCACCTGCCATACGACAGCGAAAATGATCTTGCCCCACCAAGTATTGAGCAACTTGTCAAACCAATCGCCCTTCTTCTTTTCTTTATTCATCGTCTATTCTCCTTGTCTGCCGAATAAATTATTATATAGCTTCTAAATATTATCCCAAAATAGGATGCCGAATACGGCAAAACTTTTTTTAGCTTACCCCCTGTGCATGTCCAGCGATTTGCCGGATAGTTGAAATCGTTAGGTTAACCTTTTGTTTTCAATATAATAAAGGTCTATCTTCTGTGTTTCAATTATCAAAAGGCAATATATAAAAGCACTAAGTTAAACTGGTGTAAGCAAATTTGACGATCCAATCCAGCTAAGTCTATTCGGGTCTGAACCCATATTGACGGTTTTTCCTTATAGTTTAAGTTCAAAGCCGTTGAGTTATTCTCCAAAAACTGTCCTTAAATCAATTTTTTCCAGTCAAAAAATGGATATAAGAGTTTTCCCCCTCTAGTTTTTTGTTTTTGAGCGAATATTGCTTGAGCCCTGCTTCCTGTGCCGAGTTTTGCAGCCAATCTGGATCGCCTACCGCAATTGCCTCGCTCCAATATGATTCTCGCTCGTGACAACGGTGAGTTAGCAGCTCTGACATCAGGCCATGCGCGCCCCCGCCCCCACGAAGTGGGTTTAAAAGTGGCTTCGCCACCGGCTTTGCCGACCAGCGATTCCGCCGCTGGATGGCGTCCGGACATAGTCCGGTTTTTACTCCGACTCTGTCGGCTTTTTTTAAAGTTTTAAGACTTTTGGTGGAGCCGTCGCAGCGGCGTATTTGCCTAATTATAATCCTTTTTTCTGAAAAACTGATTTAAAAATATTCAAAGAACAGCTATTTTAATCCATTCTGTCAAGCGGCGCAAATATATCAAAAGGCCATTTAATTATGAATAAAGCCAAAGAATCACGGCCATTTCTGAATATTGAAACGATACTGCCGATTTTGGATGAAATCTCCATTTTTGCCGGTTTGAATGAATCTCAGCTTTATCGTGTTTTTCACTTGCTTGAATTGGTAAACTATAAAAAGGGAGAATTTATTTTTGAGACAGGCGACCAACCTTCTCATATTTATATAGTAAAAAAGGGGCTGGTCAAGTTAATGCTTAATGTCGGGACATTTAAAATAGAGAAGGCTTTGTTCAAGGAAGGCGAATGTTTTGGAGAATCGGCGGCAATCGGGATTATGCCACACATAGCCGACACAATTGCCGTGAAAGACACAGAACTCATTGTTATCTCGCGAAAGACTCTCCTTAATCTTTTTGAAACAGACAAAGAACTGTTTGGCATCCTAATACTTAACATTGCCCGGGAACTGAGCCGACGCCTGCACTATACCGAAGACATACTTTTGCATTATGTCGGGACGACAGCAAAAACTTGAAAAATAAAAACAACTGATGAAATCGTGCGAATCCATGCTATATTAATTGGCTGGGAAATTAACAAAAAAACGAGGAAAATGACGATCTGATGAGTTCTGAAAGAATTTTGATTATAGACGACGAACATACGCTATTGCGCCTCAGTCAGATACTTCTCCAAAAAAAAGGCTTTGATGTAAGCGTGTCGCTTTCTTCGAGAGAAGGCAAGAATATGCTTGCCTCAAACGACCAGTTTGACATTATCATTCTGGACCTGATGATGCCCGAGGAGAATGGCTTCGATTTCCTGGAATGGAAGGACAAACAAGAGGAGCCGATTAAAAGCACGCCAGTGATTGTGAACACCGCAAAGAATCTATCTCAGGAAGAGAAAGATTTTCTTGATGCGCGCACTGTGAAAATCATGCAAAAGGGAGTTCACTTTACAGAAATGCTGGTTTCGGAAGTTAAGTCCGCCTTGGAAGATCAATAAAATTAAAGAAACAAAGCCGAATGGCCTTGAGCTCGAGGATTTGCTTTGCAGATTCCGTTGTTTTAAATATTTCCTGGCGCATTTGTGTCAAATCTTACAAGGCAAGATTCTAAGCTTGAAACATGAGATTTAAGGATTCATATGCACATATGCAGAATATCAAAAAAGTCAGCGTTCCTTTTTTGCTTCGCCTCTGCGCTCAGTTTCACAGTCTGCATCCGGGCCGACATTAATCTGGCCCCGCTTTTCAGTTACGAAGAACACAATCCGGCTCTCGGACAGAAATGCAGAATAAAATATCTGGGGCCCTTCGGGCGTTTTGCCAGGGAAGCGTCAACATCTTCTTCTTTCTCCGCCTTCTCGCCGTTCTGGAGCAAATATCGCAACAAAAAGGACATTGAAAATGACATTTTATGGCCGATGTGCGTATTGCGTGACACGGGATTTAAGCATCAAAACAGGATATTTCTTTTTTATTCTTCCTACGGCAAAAACAGCAATGTTAAAAACTGGTGGCTTATTCCTTTCTGGTTTTCAGGCACAGACCGCAGAGGCGACTTTTACTGGGCGCTGCCGCCATTTTATGGCAATTTGCGCGATTTCTCCGGCTATGAGCATGTATTTTTCGCGATGTTTCCCGCATTCTGGATGACAAAAAAGAAAGGAGTGTCCGGCAAAGGTTTTTTATGGCCTCTTGTAAACTGCGACTCTGGCAAAGACACGGAAAAATTCAGAATAGCTCCATTTTACGGTTATAACTGTGCGCCCGGCAAATATATAAACAGGTTCATCTTGTGGCCATTCTACACATCGGCTGAATCCCTGGACCCGGAAAACCCCGGCTACGGCTGGATGTCCTGGCCCCTGGGTGGATATTCTGATTCAAATGGCGCAAAGTCCTGGTGCGCGCTATGGCCGTTTTTTGAGTGGACAACAAAAAAAGAAGGCTTTTCTCTGGATTGTCCATGGCCGTTTTTTCAGCACAGCAAAAATTTCAAAAGCAAATCCGACTATAAGCTTCGCGCATGGCCGCTCTATGGACAGTCTAGTTCGGAAAACTTTTCCAACTGGTTTTTCTTGTGGCCGTTTGTAAATGGAGCAAAGTCCGAATGGGAAGATCACAAAACCGAAAGATTCAGCATATTGCCCTTCTACTGGGTCAGCCGCGAAAGCAGTGAAGATGGCAAAAAAACAGAATTGCGCCGTCATTGCTGGCCATTCTGTTCCTACCGGAAAACAAGCGACGGACGCAGCCGTTTATCGATTCTGAATCTATGGCCCATGGATAATATGCCGCGAGTTGAAAGAAACTGGAGTCCGCTCTGGTCTGTATTCAACTATTGCGCGTCTAAAAAAGCTTACAGCTATGAACTGCTGTGGGGAATTGTTTCCGGTTTCGAAACAGAAAAAGCCCAGGGACGCTTTTCAATTTCGCTCCTTTACGATGTAAAATACGGCTTTCCGAGCGACAGCTCTTCATCGGAAACAGAGACGGTCAGAGATTTCTTTCTGGGAACGATAAGGATAATATCAGACAAAAAGAACGGGACGCGCTGCAGATTGCTTTGGCTCCTTGATTTTTGAGATTTCAGAGCGAAATTATATGTTTGTAGTTTTGTTGTTTTTAGCTAAAATTAATTAGTATGGAAAAGCGTCTATGATTATACCATACGAGCAGGATTATTATCCGTCGTCAAACAATCCGATAATTTGCTTCGGCCGTTTTTGGCTTAAGTGCTTCAGGAGCGTTGGCCGTGGCGGGGTAATAATAATCGACGCGTTTTTATGCTTGCCTCTGTTTTTCAGGTACAGAGCGGAAATACGCAAACAGCTCTACCTTGCCGGAATCCGCAGTTTTGGCGTAACTTCGACAGTGGCTCTCTTTACAGGCATGATTCTTTCTCTTCAATCCGGCCTCATGCTTAGGGATTACGGCCAGGAAATGCGAGTCGGCACGCTTGTGGCTCAATCCATGTGCCGCGAAATGGGTCCGCTTATGACAGCCCTTATCCTTGCGGCAAGCGTCGGCTCAGCCATTGCCGCGCAATTGGGCACTATGGCTGTGTCCGAAGAAATAGCCGCTCTTGAGATCATGTCAATCAATCCCGCGCGATTTCTGGTAATGCCGCGCCTTGCCGCAATGATGATTATGTGCCCGGTTCTGACCGCGTACACTGACCTTATCGGCATACTTGGCGGAGGGCTGGTAGCCAGCAATCAGTTAAATGTTTCATGGGGAATGTATTACGACAACGCGTTGTTCATGCTTGGAACTAAAGAAATATGGATGGGTATTCTTAAGGCTTGGGTTTTTTCTATAATAATTGTGGCTGTCTGCAGTTATCAGGGTATGTCCGCCAGGGGCGGCGCGGTCGGAGTCGGGATAGTGACTCGGCGTTCTGTGGTCATTTCGTTTCTTTCCATATTGATAAGCGGATATTTTATTACAAGGCTGTTTTACTGACATATGATTGAATTGCAAAATATGCATAAATATTTATCAGGGCAACATGTGTTGCGCGGGATTGATTTAAAAATCGAGAGCGGCGAGATATTTGTGATTGTCGGCCCGTCCGGGACAGGCAAATCTGTGCTGCTGAGACACATGATAGGCTTGCATACGGCAGATGAAGGGAAAATACTCGTTGACGGACAAGATGTGGGAAGCTTGTCGGACTCTAAACTGGAAAAAATGCGCTCGCGCTTTGGGGTGCTTTTCCAATCGGGCGCGCTGTTGAACTGGATGAGCGTGCTGGACAATGTGGCTTTGCCGCTTCGGGAAAAGACAAGAATGAAAAACGTTGAGATAGAAAAAAAAGCCAATGACGCGCTCAAGCTGATCGGCCTGGAAAATGACGGAATGAAGATGCCGTCAGACATTTCAGGCGGCATGCGCAAAAGAGCCGGACTGGCCAGAGCTATCGTGACCGAGCCGGAAATAGTGCTTTATGACGAACCAACGTCCGGCTTGGACCCAATAATGTCGCGGAAAATTGATAATTTGATTGTTTCTCTGAAAAACAAACTTAATGTTACTTCAGTAGTGGTGACTCATGACCTTGCAAGCGCCTTCGGCATAGCAGACAGGATTGCCATGATGAACAATGGACGGATTGTCATGTGCGGGTCAGTTAAAGAGTTCAAAGCCTCTGGCAATGATTATGTTCGCGAATTTATTGCGGCGCAAAAAAGTGTGGGATAAAATATAGATTATGGAAAACCAAACCAAACGACAGTCAAGGCAGTTGATTCTGGAGTTGTTCATCGCCTTTTTTGTATTTGTTTCTGGAACGATACTCTTTTATTTCACAGTGGTGGTGAATGGCAAAGACCTGTTTTCCAGCGGGAAGGAATATATTTTAAAGGTCAAATTTCGCGGCGTAGGCGCCCTTGCTGTAAATGACAAAGTCTGTGTGCTCGGGATGCACGTGGGCAAAGTGAAAAAACTTATTCCTGAAAAACGCTTTGAATACGTCATTGCGGTTCTCAGCATCAAGCAGGACATTCCGATATACAGTGATTATTCAGTGTCTATACGTAATTCCTCTGTTTTCGGAGGCGAGTTTGTGCTTATCAATCCAGGCTCCTACTCTTCCGTCCCCTTGCCCGCGGATATAACCCTGAAAGGGAAACCGCCAATAGATCTGATCTATGAAGCGTCCGACCTTGTTAGAATCTTAAAAAAAGACGCGGAAGAGCTGCGCAGAATCATTGAAGATGAAAGATTCCTTGAAAATATAAGCAAGGCCGCGAAAGGCTTGAACGAAGGAGCTCAGAAATTTGACGAATTTCTGAACACGCTGAAATCAAAAAAGGGAACTCTTGGCAAACTTATAAGCGATCCGTCAATTTATGACGACACCAGGCAAATGTTTGAAAATATCCGCAAAACGTCCGAAAACCTGAATGCCATACTGGGCAAGATCAAAGAGGGAGAAGGCTCTCTCGGAAAACTTCTAGCGGACGACTCAGCTTACGACAAAATACTTAAAGCTCTGGATGACATAGCTGTCGTGGCAGAAAAAATGACCTCAAGCAAAGGCTCTCTGGGAAGAATGATGAGCGACGACGGCAAACTCTATGACACACTTTATGACTCTATTAAAATATCCGGCGAACTGGCAAAACAGCTCAAAAAAGGCCAGGGCTCTCTCGGAAAACTGATAACAGATGATAAGTTATACGATGAAATGTTAGAAACCGTCAGACAAATAAGGGCGGTTGTGGAAAATTACAGAGGCCAAGCGCCCGTAGCAACCTTCGGCAGCATGGCGCTTGGAGCTTTTTAACGAAATGGATTGATTTTTTATGGTGAGGTTTTGCCAGCATTGTCAGCAATATGTGGAAATTGCCAGAGACGGCTTCTCTAATACAGAGATATGCTCCGTCTGCGGCTCCGCAATGACTAACGTGCAGTTGGCTTCAGGAACCATCATCAGCGGTTTCCAGATTATTGACGAAATCGGCCGCGGCAACATGGGCATTGTTTACAAAGCCAGGCAAATGAACCTGGAGCGGCACGTGGCCTTGAAAATACTATCGGACGAGCTGTCGCTTGACGCTGATTTTGTGGACAGCTTCTTCCGGGAAGCGCGCGCGGCGGCAAGCTTGAGCCATCCAAACATAGTTCAGGCATATGACGCGGGCGCCACCGCTGAAGGCATATACTATCTGGCAATGGAACTTGTGGAAGGGGAAACACTGGATCATAGAATCAGCCGCGAAGGCTGTCTGGAGCCGGAGGCCGCGTTGAATATTGCCATAAAACTGGCCAAGGCTCTCAATTACGCCTGGGAAAGACAAAAACTCTCTCATGGAGACATCAAGCCTGACAACGTCATCCTCAACAGCTCAGGCGACGCAAAGCTGGCCGACCTTGGCCTGGCAAAATCAATGCACGACGAGGCCGAACATCATAAAGAGCTGATGGTTACTCCGTATTACGCTCCGCCGGAATTGATTAGCGGGCAAACCAAACAGATCAGCATGAAAACAGACATGTACTCTTTTGGAGCCACTCTTTATCACATGCTCTCCGGAGCCCCGCCTTTCCAGCATGAAATAACAGATAAAATACTGAGCATGCATGTTTTGGACAAGCCTGTGCCGCTGTCTAAAAAAAGGCCTGAAATCAAATCCGCCCTTTCAAGTTTTGTTGACCGTCTCCTGGCAAAAAAACCGGAAGACCGACCTGAATCATGGGAGGACGTGACCGAAGAGCTTGAAAAATTGACCATTGAGGGACACAAAAAGAAAAACAAGCCCAAAAAAACCACCAAACGAAAAATACAACCGCAGACTAAACAGCCTCAAGCTCATAAGTCGCAAGCGATGCCGCATCCACATTCAAGATCCCAGCCATTGCCTGAATATTCAATAACAGAAGAGCCGCCAAAAGCAAAGAAGCAATTCCCCACATTGATAGTGGCAACTCTCTTAATGGCCATTGCAATAATCCTTGGAGCAATCGTATTTGTTGCATATAAATCCCAAGAATTTTCTCCTGAAAAGAAACGGGCGGAAATCCTTAAACAGTGGCACACCTTGAAAACCGACGCTCAATTCCTCCCGACTGACAAGGCAATAGTCAGAATACTGGACTTTATAAAAAAGCACAAAGGCGAAGTGCCGAACGAGACCAAAGAATTCCTTGACGCCTTGCAGGAAAAAACACAGCCTGAAAATAAAAAAGCAAATCTCACAGACAAATTCAAATCAGATGCAAATCAATTGCTTAAAGAACTCAAAAAGATCAAAATAGAAAAAGCTCAAAGCAAAAAATTGCAGACATTGCGGCTTAGAATCAATTTTGTTCGCAATAAAATAAAAAGCGACGAAAAATTATCTGGACTTGTCCAAGCCTCCGACCATAAACTTCTTGACGAAAAACAAAAGAACATCTCAAGCGAAATGGCAAAACGCCTGGCGACAGCAAAGGCAAAACAACAACGCAAAATGGCAAAAAAACGGAAAGAGGCCAAACTAAATTATTTAAAGAAAAAACAGGCTATTGAACGAAAAAGGCAGGCGCGCTTGGAGCATAACTCCATGATTGACAGCTATTACACAGCTCTTGAAGAGTTCATTAAAAGTTCATCGCGCACAAAACGAGCGTCTAAATTATCGAAAAATTTAAAAGCATGGCTGAAAAAATATAAAAAAATTGGCGGAACATATTCACAAAAAGCCCAGTTCATAGCAGACCGATTTTCAGGCTTGATCCCGATTGAGTCTGTCTTTATCCTCAACCAAAAACGTTTGAAAGGCAAAGAATTGCCCTTTAATTCAGAACTGGCAGGATATATGGTTGATGAAATAGATGAAAAAGCAATCAGACTTTCTCTTCTCGATGGAAAAGTAAAGCTGGGCAAAAAAGTAAAATGGTCAAAACTCAATTCCAAAGAAATAATGCAACTTCTGCAATTAATCGGCTTTGGCGACGAAAATGCCGAACAACTCAGCAAATCACACCAGAATTCAATAGCCGCAAGCATTCTGATTGAAAAGAGAAGCAAAAACGTTGAGCCAACCCTTGCTCTATTAAGCAAACTGGACCAAAACGAAAAAGAAAGCTGGCGCAAACTGGCTGAAGATTTCCGCATTGCGCCCTCAGAGTTCATGGCAATACAACTTTGGAAAGACATGACCGACTCCATCAAGGCAAAAAACTACAAAGCCGCCACCGAAAAGTTGATGTCTATAAATCTGCATTGCAAAGACAGCACATTTTATGAAAGGCGCGAGGATGAAATCAACCGTCTGTTCAGACGATTTAAACAGAAATCCCCTTCGGCCCAGGCGTTGTATATATCCGCGAAGTGCGATAAAGCTTTTGAGGACAAGGAATATTTTGTAAAAATCCTCGACCTCGCAATGACCGCGCAC
>CAZYVR010000216.1:0-10160 GCA_964651145.1 uncultured Victivallales bacterium
GACGCAGAGAAAGCTATGATTCCTCGGAACAAAGCGCAGAAGAGGCGAAGTTCTTTCTCTTTATGATGCTGGCCGATACGGAGAGGCCTTAACAAAGCTGGAGAAAGCATTGGCAGGCAATGCGGCAGACATCAAACATCTAACCCTGGGGGCACGGATATTTGCGAATCAAGGAAAGTTTGATAAGGCCGCCGAATATTGCAGAAGTGCTATAAAACGCAACAAGCTGGATCCGGAGCTCCATTATCTCTATGCAACAGTGCTGAGTGAAACAGGACAGCCGGATGAAGCAGCGAAGCAACTGAGAAGCGCTCTGTTTCTTGACCACAATTTTATCCTTGCTCATTTCATGCTCGGAAATCTTTATAGTCAGAAGGATAATATGAAAACATCGAAGCGCCATTTTTGCAATGTTCTGCGGCTTTTGCAGGACTTTGATCCAAAGAGCGTATTGCCGGCATCAGAAGGTATGACGGCTGGCAGGATAAAGGAGGTTGTTGAGGCGATAATGGTGGATCAAAATACTAAGAGGAGCAGCATAAGTTGAAAACGAAAAAACAAAAAATTGATTTGGGGGATACTAGCCGCAGGTTTGAAGCTATTCAGAAATCCTTTGAATTTGAAGCGGATATATCTTCGGAAGAAAAAAAGAAGATCCTAAATGCCAGAGCGAAGGAACAGGCTAAGGAACCCGATGCGGCAGAAGCTGGCAAGACAATAGAAGTTGTTGAATTTTTGCTGGCAGATGAAAATTACGGAATTGAATCAGCTTGTATTCGGGAAGTTTACCCTCTCACTGATTTGACCCCGTTGCCGTGCACTCCGGCCTTTGTCCTTGGCATAATCAACGTTCGTGGGCAGATTCTTTCTGTCATTGACATGAAAAAATTCTTTGAATTGCCGGAAAAGGGAATTACTGAACTCAATAAAGTAATTATTCTATCCTCAGATCACATGATATTCGGTGTCCTTGCAGATGCAGTTCTTGGAACCAAAAGCATTCCGATAACAGAGATTCAGCCCCCGTTGCCCACCTTGACCGATATTCGTGCGGAATACCTGAAAGGAGTAACGAACAAGCCTCTGATTATTCTGGATGCGAGAAAGATATTGATGGATGAAAAAATAGTGGTGATAATGGAGGCATAGAATTTTTTTGATTTTTGCTTGATAGAGAAATACAAAATAAAAATATACACAATAAAAACAGGAGGAAATACAAAATGAAAATGACAATGACAATGGGAAGAAAATTGGCTTTTGCCTTTGGAGCGCTCTTAACGCTATTGGTTGTTTTCGGCATAATTATTTTGTTCAATATACACAGCATAAACAAAAAATTCAGCTTTGTTGTTGAGCACGACGCCCCAGTTATGGCCAACGCCAGAGAATTATCTAAACTAGTTGTGGATATGGAGACAGGTGAAAGGGGATTTTGCATTACTCAGAAAGAGGAATTTCTTGAGCCTTACCACAGTGGGGTTAAGAAATTTAATAATTTGATCAGGATACAGAAAAAACTGGTGAGCGACAATCCCGGACAGGTAAAAGCCCTTGAAAGAATTGAAGGCTTAGTAAAAGAGTGGCAGGATAAGGCAGGCAAGCCTCTAATTGCTATGGCAAAGAAAGTTGCCATAGCTACTGTTGATGCAAATAATCTGCAAAGTGTTTTAAGAAAAGGAACAGGCAAAAACATACTGGATGAAATGCGTAAGGTTTATGATGCAATGGGAGCAGAGTTCAGGAAGACCGGGAATATAAAAGGCGTGTTTCTAACTGAAATGGTAGCCAAGGCCATGGTTGATAAGGAAACAGGAGAACGAGGTTTTTTAATTACAGGCAAAGAGGAATTTCTTGAACCATACACGCTAGGTAAGAAAGAATTGGAAGATGGCCTCAAGAGTTTAAGGGCTATGGTCGCGAATGCCCATGATCGAGAGGCTACAGCTAATGATCTGAATGAGTTGGAAAAACTATCTAAAAAATGGTTGACAGAGGCAGGTGAACCAGAAATAGAATTGCGCCGCGGATCAAAAATTTCAAAGAATATTGATGGCGCTTTGATAAAAGGCAGTGGAAAGACAATACTGGATAACATGCGCAAGATTATGGATCAAATGGAATCCAGATATTTAAAAGCTCAAAATGAAAAGGCTCGCGCCTTAGTTATTCAAACAGCCAAAGGCATGGTCGACCAGGAAACCGGACTGCGAGGTTTTTTGATTACAGGCAAAGAAGAATTTCTTGAACCATACAAAAGCGGACAAAAGCTGGTCAAAGACTCCATTGGCGAGTTGCGCAAACTGAATTCGAATGCCTATGATGTATTTTTAATGAGCAGGAATATTGACAAACTGGAGGAACTTTCAAAGGCTTGGGAAGAAAAAGCTGCCAAGCCGGAAATTCTTGCCCGCAGAGAAATGAACAAGCATCCTGAAAGCGTTACAGATTTGTCAGCTATGCTTGGTTTAGGGGTAGGAAAGGCAATACTGGATCAGATAAGAGAAGGATTTAATAATTTTATACAGGTAGAAGAAAGCCTCACAGTCAAGCGGTTTGCAAGCGCTGAAGAAACAACGGCAAACACAGAAAATATGAGCATTATTTTTGTTGTTGTATCTATGGCTCTTGGTGGAGCTTTAGCTACAATCATCACTCGGGGCATTACCAAACCGGTAAATCAGCTTATTAATATTACAGACCAAATTGCATCGGGAAACTTGACAGCTGAAATGACCGTATTAAATCGTAATGACGAGATAGGGGTTCTTTCCAAATCTTTTAGCATGATGGTAAGCAATTTGCAAAATCAACGTCGCAAGCAGATACAGGAAATTGGGGAAGCAATAAACCTTCTCAATACTTCCTCTAATGAAATATTGACCACGGTATCCCAACTTGCCGCCGGTTCCAATGAGACTGCGACGGCCATGAGTGAAACGACTGCAACAGTGGAGGAAGTAAAACAAACAGCTAAACTTTGCAGTGAAAAGGCAAATAATGTATCAGAACAGGCGAAGCGGAGCGCAGACATATCAAGACAGGGAGTCCAGAATGCAGAGGAAGTGGTTGCTGGAACAAAAGGAATAACTGAGCAAATGGAATCCATAGGTGAAAGCATTGTCAGTTTGAGCGAGCAGAGTCAGGCCATAGGTGAAATAATCAATTCTGTTAAAGATATAGCCGAACAATCCAACCTGTTGGCAGTGAACGCCTCAATCGAGGCAATGAAGGCAGGGGATTATGGAAAGGGATTTACTGTGGTTGCTCAGGAGATTAAGAACCTGGCGGAGCAGTCCAAAAAATCAACAGCTCAAGTGCGCAGCATCCTGAATGATATCCAGAAAGCTACCAGTTCCGCAGTGATGGCAACGGAACAAGGCAGCAAAGTGGTGGCCGCCGGGATGGAACAGGCAACAGGAGCGGGCGCTGCTATTGCGCAGCTTTCTGAAAGCATTGAGACTGCCTCGCAGTCTGCAATTCAGATTGCCGCATCCAGTCAGCAGCAACTCGCAGGCATGGAGCAGTTGGCTGTTGCTATGGAAAACATTAAACTGGCAAGTGAAGACAGCGCCAAGGGCACGAAGCAGTTGGAAGAAGCTGCCGCCAGATTGAATGATCTGGGGAAAAAACTTGATGAAATGGTGAAAAGGTATCAGGTTTAGAATTTTTAGAGGGGCTTTGGATGCTTTGAGCCTTGGGGTTTCGACTAAAGCTTTATGCCTGAGGTCAAGCGTAAAAAGCGAAGCGAATAAATGGAGTGAACTTATGAATCAAAACAAAGAAGAATTCTTCAGTCACTTGCTGGAGACCTTTAAAATTGAGGTTGAGGAACACCTTCAGAGTATGTCAGACAAACTGCTGGAGATGGAAAAACTTAAAGATGCCAAAAAGCAAAAGGAGCTTTTGGAGCATACGTTTCGGGAAGCTCATAGTCTAAAAGGAGCAGCTCGAACTGTTAATGTCACTGATATTGAAACAATTTGCCAGTCTCTCGAGGATGTTTTTGCAGCGTTGAGTTCCGGAAAAACTGCTCCTTTTCCTGAGATGTATGACACGCTTTACAATACAATCGATTCAATCAGAAAAATAGTGGCCTCTCCTGATAAGGATTACGGGGTTTGTGTTGCTGAAATCATCGGCAAACTTTCCGGGTTGATAAAAAGTGATCCTGCCGATCCTCCCAAAGCGAAGGACGAGGGAACTAAGAAAAAGATCAAAGGGCCGCTCTCCAAGAAGATGAAAAAAGCAGAGGTGTTGCCACCGGATGTCAAGGCAGAAGTTCCTTTTTTGCCTGATCAATCAAAGGCGCTGGAAGCTGATAAGCAGGAAATAGAGGAAGTTGCCGCAGATAAAACAATTCCCAAAGGCGCCGTTCCTCATGCAATGTCTGGAACCGTGAGGATATCTACAGATAAACTTGATTCTATTTTACTCCAGGCCGAGGAAATGCTCACAGTAAAACTGATGATTGGGCAGATATCAGCTGATCTCAATGATCTGATAGCTTCATCCGAGCAATGGAATAAAGAGCAGGCAAAAAAAATGCCGGATATCCGCCAGCTTGCCGCTAAAGGGGCAAAGTCGAATTCCGAATCTCAAGTTATCAAAAAAGTAAAACAATGCGGCGAATTTATTAACTGGAATAGAGAGAGAGCCAGGGCGCTTGATAAGACTCTAAAAACTCTTGGAAACTCGATTGAGCAGAGTCAAGGTTCCATAAAAACCATGATTGATAATTTTCTTAAAAATATAAAAACTCTTCTGATGCTTCCTTTCTCATCGCTGTTTGGAATTTTCCCCAGAATGGTTCGGGATATTGCGCGGGAGCAGGAAAAGAAAGTGGAGTTGGTAATCCGAGGAGATCAAACAACAATAGACAAACGTATTCTGGACGAGATGAAAGATGCTTTTATTCACCTCTTGCGGAACTGTATAGATCATGGCATAGAAAAACCTGATGAGCGAGCCTCATTGGGGAAGGAGCCGCAGGGAAGGATAGAAATTGCAGTTTCTCAACCCGAAAGCAGCAAGGTCGAGATTCTTATATCGGATGATGGAGCCGGAATTGACCTGGAGCAAATAAAAAAGATAGCCCTGAAACGTAGGCATATATCAAAAGAGAAAGCGGACAGACTTAGCAATGAAGAAGCCCTGGCGCTTATTTTTCAGTCTGATGTCTCGGCCAGTCCTATTGTAACCGATCTTTCCGGCAGGGGATTGGGAATGGGGATTATCCGGGAAAAGATTGAAACTCTCGGGGGATACCTGCACATTGAAAACCGTCCGGGCGCCGGTGTGTCATTTCGGGTAATCCTGCCACTGACACTTGCCACTTCCAGAGGGATTGTGATTGAAACAGTTAATCGCAAATTCGTTCTTCCCACAGCAAATGTCAAGCGGGTAATAAGAATCAATAAAGATGAGATCAAAACTGTTGAGAATCGTGAGGGAATTCTGCTTGATGAAAAGACCGTCTCCCTTGTTCATTTAGGCGACGTCTTGGAGCTTCCCCGCAAAAACAAAATTGAAAACGACGATTTTATTTCAGCAGTAATTCTCGGGTTCGGGGAGAAAAATATTGCTTTCGCTGTAGATGAAGTGATGCATGAGCAGGAAATGCTGGTAAAAGGACTTGGCCCTCAACTTGTTCGAGGCAGGAATATTGGGGGAGCCACTGTGTTAAGTTCGGGCAAGGTTGTTCCGATTTTGAATGTTTCTGATCTAATTAAATCTGCGATAAAAATGCAGAGTTCTGGAATAAAAAAGGTTGGGGAAAAGACTGAAAAGAAAAAGAGCTCTATTCTGTTGGCCGAGGATTCCGTGACTTCAAGAGTGCTTTTGAAGAATATCCTCGAATCAGCCGACTATGATGTCTGCACAGCGAATGACGGAGCTGAGGCATTTGCTTTGCTGAAAAATCAAAGTTTTGATCTGCTCGTCTCAGATATCGTGATGCCGAGGATGGATGGATTCAAACTTACATCGAAAGTCAGGGAGGATAAAAACCTTTCCGAACTGCCCATTGTTCTAGTTACATCCCTCGGAGCTAAGAAGGATAAGGAACGCGGAATCGAAGCCGGAGCTAATGCCTATATAGTTAAGTCCAGCTTTGATCAAAACAACCTGCTGGAAGTAGTGGGGAGGCTTATTTGAGATTTTAGATTGGCAGATTTTGGTTTTCTAATGATGACAAAAAACAGGATCGTGGAATGAATGCAAACGACTTAAAGCAAAAAACAAAAAAATCAAAGTTTTGATTGTTGAGGATTCCCAGGTTGCTCGCGATTACATACAATTTATACTGGAATCGGATCAGGGAATCCAAGTAATCGGCGCAGTTGAAAACGGCTTGAAAGCAGTTGAATTTGTCAAGAGGCAAATTCCAGATGTCATTATCATGGATATTCACATGCCGGAAATGGACGGCTTTGAAGCTACCAGATGTATTATGGAAACTAACCCTGTTCCGATTATTATCGTTAGCGCTTCTTATAAGCTGAATGATGCGAATAAAACCTTCAAGGCAATAGAACATGGGGCGGTTGCGCTTATCCCCAAGCCGGTCTCACCTAGTCGGCCGGATTATGAATATACAGAGAAAAATATTCTTCAAACGGTTAAGACAATGTCGGAAGTCAAAATGGTAAAAAGATTTCCAAACTTGCAGAAGAAGGCAAAAACGACAAAAATCAAGAAAATAGAAGAGGGCATTGCAAAAAGAAATATAAAAATCATTGCTATTGGCGCATCGACTGGCGGCCCTTTGGTCGTTAAACAGATTCTCTCCGGTTTGCCGGCAAATTTCAGCATCCCTATTATAATTGTCCAGCATATTGCCACAGGCTTTACAGTTGGTTTTGTGGAGTGGCTGAATAAGTCCTCCAGTTTAAATGTTAAAATTGCATCGTCAGGTGAAATGATACGTTCTGGACATTGTTACGTAGCGCCTGACAGTTACCATCTAAAGGTAGGACAAAACGGAATGATTGTTCTCAACGATGATCCCCCTGTCAATTTCCTTAGACCGTCAATTTCCTGCCTTTTTGATTCGGTTGCGGATGCATATGGAGAAAATGCTGTTGGCGTGTTGCTTACGGGCATGGGCGCTGATGGAGCATCTGAATTAAGAAAGATGAAGGACAAAGGAGCTCTGACTTTTGTCCAAAACAGGGAAAGTTCCGTGATTTTTAGCATGCCCGGAGAAGCAATAAAACTTGGAGCCGCAGACTATGTTCTTTCACCGTTCGAAATAGTTCAGATGTTGTCAGATATAGCAGAAAGGAGTGATTTCGGGCGCTTGCAGCCTGATGGCGCTTGGGAAAATAAATCAGTTGGAAATTAAGTGAAATTAAAAATATTAATGCAGTAAAGCCTCAACACAAGGAGGAGTTATAATGAATAAAACAGATATCATAAAGCCAAAATCAAAACAGGCAAACATTTTGATTGTCGAAGACAGCTTAACGCAGGCAGAAAAGCTGAAGCATCTGCTGGAAACTAACAATTATAAAACCTCCATTGCCAGCCACGGCCAAGATGCTCTCGACAAACTGTGTGACCTTCGCCCTGATCTGATTATCAGTGACATACATATGCCAGTCATGGACGGGTATGAAATGTGCCGAATAATCAAATATGATGATAAGCTGAAAGATATCCCCATTATTCTGCTCACCTCATTTGAAGAGAGCAAGGATATTGCCAGAGGACTAGAAGTTAATGCTGATTATTACTATACCAAGCCGTATGATGATGAATTTCTTCTTTCCAGAATTAATCTTATATTCTCAGATCCACCGTTTATTAAAAAAGGAAATAAAAAGGAAGCAGTAGAACTGTTTTTTGAGGGTGAACATTATTTTATTCTTGCCTCTTATCAGCAGATGCTTACACTTCTGGTTTCCATTTACGAAAATGCTGTCCAGAAAAAACGTGAGTTGCAAAAGTCAAACCAGGAACTGCTTATTACTCACCATAAGTTGGAGATGAGTAAAGACAGTTTTCATAGTATTGTTGAAAAAAGCGATGCCGGGATTCTAGTTCTGGATAATAATAACCTGATCAAGTATTTTAATCCTACGGTGGAAACCCTTTTAGATTATAGCAAAAATGATTTGCTTGGGAAGGCGTTTAATTTTCCAGTGGCCGTGAATAGTCCAGCAGAAATCGACATTGTCCGGCAGGATCGGAGCCCTGGCTCCGGTGAAATACGAACAATTGAGACCGAATGGCATGGAGAAAAAGCGCTTCTGATGTCTATTAACGATGTAACGGTCCGAAAACAAGCGGAATTGGAACTGCAAAAGAATTATGAAACGCAGAAGGCGATCGCTAACTTATTAAGTAATTCTCTGAAAGATATTTCCCTGGAAGAAATACTGGAAAAAGCTCTGGAATTACTTCTTGCGCTTTCATGGTGTAATAATCTATCGAAGGGCTCGATTTTTTTTATTGACAAGAAGCAGAATTGCTTAAAAATGAAGGCTCAAATTGGCTTGCCGGATATGATGGCAAAAAAATGTTCACAGGTGGATTTAGACAAGTGTGAATGTGGCTTTTCAAGCCAGCAGACAGAAATTCTCACTATTGAATCATGCAAAATTGCCAAAACCTGTTCCCCTGATGAACTTCCGGCGCACAATCATCTGCATATTCCAATAATATCCGGAGATGAGACTTTGGGTTTGATAAATATTTACGTGGAGAAAACACTTAAATTTCACGCAGGAGAAAAGGAGATTCTCACGATATTCGCCAATGCTCTTAGTGAAATAATACAGCGTCGGCAAGCGGAAGAAGAACAGAAGAATCTAATGAGACAGCTCATCCAGGCGCAGAAAATGGATGCAATCGGCAGTTTATCCGGCGGTATAGCTCATGACTTCAATAATATTTTAACGACAATTAAAGGCTTTGCCCAGGTAGGCATGATGACCGCTGATAAATCGAATCCTCTTTATAAGAATATGGAAGAAATTAACAAGGCCGCTGACATTGCCGCAAGCCTTACAAGAAAACTGCTGTTATTCAGCCGTCAGCAAACAATGGAGTTTATATCATTTAATATAAATGTAGTGATAAAAAGTCTGATAAAAATTCTGCAGCGTCTCATCGGTGAAAATATCACGGTAAAAACTGATCTTGATCCAATATGCGATATGATTAAGGCTGACCAGGGAAGCATTGAGCAGGTGATGATCAACCTGGCTGTAAATGCTAGGGATGCAATGCTTAATATGAACGGGAATCTGCATGTCAAGACCGAAAATGTTAATATTGATGAAAATTACTGCAAGCAATTATTGGGAGCAAGAGTAGGTAAATTTATCCGTATTTCAATTTCAGACACAGGAACAGGAATGGATAAAAACATAATGGAGCATATTTTTGAGCCATTTTTCACAACCAAGGAAAAAGGCAAAGGCACTGGCTTTGGTTTGTCTGTAGTGCATGGAATCATTAAACAGCATAAAGGCTGGATAAATGTGTATAGTGAAGTTGGAGAAGGCTCCACTTTTAAAATTTATCTGCCTGCAACTAAAGAAAAATTTAAGAGAATAGGCGAAAAAGAAATAACATTGCATGAATTACAGGGACACGGAAAAAGGCTGTTGTTGGTTGAGGATCAGAAAGAGATACTCGAATTTTGCACAATCGTTTTTCAGGAAAACGGTTATCAGGTATTTTCAGTTAAAAATGCCAAAAGCGCCCTAGACGTTTTTGAAAAGGAAAACGGGAATATTGACCTGGTTTTTAGCGACATGCACTTAGAGGACACAAATGGCTTAGAATTGGTTGAAGATCTTATAACTCGCAAGCCTGGAATCAAGGCGCTGCTGAGCAGCGGTTATACCGATGAAAAATCGCACTGGCCGCTTATTAAGGAAAAACAATTGCCGTTTGTGCATAAGCCTTATAATATTAAACAACTATTAAAAAAGGTTAAGGAGATTATTGAAGAAGAGGGTGAAACTATCAATAGTCATCATTGATCGATGCTTGGAATCAAAACAAGATTAATCAAAATATCACCAAGATGTCAGATGTTACAATGATAATGACACTCACTCTTCGCTTTGCCTTTTATTTCTGCCATTCTTGCAGAGTTGCACTATGAACTCATTTCCCGAGGAATCATTGTTCTGAATAAATACTGA
>CAZYVR010000217.1:0-10085 GCA_964651145.1 uncultured Victivallales bacterium
GCCGGTTATTTCTTGTGTCAGCCTCACTGCGGAACAAAGCGCAGAAGAACCAAAGATTATTTTTAACAATTGGAGATGTTTTACTTATGTTATGAATAATGATTAAGACTGTGAACGTAAAAGGAATAAAATATATTAGACATTTAATTATTGGTGGAAAAGATAATATAACAAAATTTTCAATAAAGTTTTTAGTGGTTGTAGGAATGCTTTTGTTTATTAAATAACATTGTTTAAGTCCTAAATAGACTATTAAAGCATTAAGACACATAGGTAATAGCGTAAAATAAGAATGATCAGGCCGATTAAAAACCGGAGCAACCATAAAAGGAATAGAAAGAAAACAATATGCTACATAAGGGACAATCAAATATTTAGCCTTTTCCCAATCTTCCAACTGATTTTTTGCCAGCGCTTCTTCTAGTTTTTTGGATGAAATAAAAAAACATTTTCCCCCTTTTTTTGTTTAATATCTAACGTACTGTTGCGGCTACAACATTCAGATTGTCGCCGCTTCGTGTTGCAACAAGCCGCAGGCTGCAAATGTGTCATATTTGCTGTCGCGCCCACGAAATGGGTTTAAAAGTGGCTTCGCCACCGCCTTTGGCTACCAGCGTTCCGCCCCTGGGCGGCGTCTGGACAAAGTCCGGTTTTTATTCCGATTGCATCGAGCTTTTGCAGCTTAGGTCAAATCTACTTCGCTTCCTTTGCGCTCTGCGGAAAGATATGCGCCATACATCACGGCCACAGTGTCTTTTCCCAGCTCTTTGCCGCATTCCGGCTCGCGCCCCTCGCGGATTGAATCAACAAAGTCGCTCATTTCCTGAGGATAGCCCGTCATCCAGTCCTCGTCCGGCGAAGGTCGGCTCCACCCCTGCTTGGTGCCGAGCTTTTCTGTTAGATACACGTTCTTGAGCTGCTCTTCTTTGGGATTGTAAAGCTCGCATGCGTCTACAGGATTGATATTGCATCTCATGCGGTGGTTGTTGGCAAACACTTCAATCCAATTGTGAACGCCGCCCATTACTATTTCGTTTGAAAAAATATCCGCCACAAAGCCGTCTTCAAAGACAATGTGCAATTGACAGAAATCTTCAACATCGTGGTAGTTTGTCCTGAGGCATCCCGCGTCGCGGAAATTTGGATTCTGAGTGATATTGTGAGTGCGCGCGCTGACGCTCGCCGGGCGGATAGGCTGCCCTCCGTTGGCCTCGCCTTCTACGCGTTTCAAATACAGAGCTGCGGTAAGCGGATGGCATGATTTTCCCACAACCGAACCGCCGCCGCCCTGACGCCACACGCCATAGGCCGGAGAATGCGAGCCGCTGTGAGATTCCTCCCCGATAATCCAGAGTATCTGTCCTTTTGAAGCACGGAGAACTTCTACTTCCTTTTGAATGGAAGGGGCATAAACCCAGTTCTCGGCATAGCAAATAGTGACTTTGTTTTTGTCGGCGGCATCCACTATCCTGTCGGCGCTTTCAACCGCTTTTTCAAGCATTATTGTTTTGGAAAAAGTGTCGCCGCGCCAGTCATTGCCAGCGTCTTTGGGGCCGTAATATCCAGTAAACGGCTTTTCCACCACAATGTGTTTTCCCGCATTTGCCGCTTCGACCGAGTAGAATTCATGGACATTGCCCGGGGCGCACACATCTACCATGTCGACTTCTTTAAGCATATTATCGAAGGAGTCAAAAGCTTTTACTCCATGCCTGGCTGCAAATTGTTTGCGTTTTTCACTTGTTGGAGAATAATTCCCGACTACTTCCACATTTTGGAGTCCGAGACGTTTGTAGGCTTCAAAATGGAAGTTTGCGGCAAAACCCGAGCCTATTATTCCGACTTTCAAACTTTTGCTCATAGCGCGGCCTCTTTCAATTTATTTGTCAAATATAAAATATCATCTTCT
The DNA here is from genome assembly GCA_964651145.1 of uncultured Victivallales bacterium. Classification (GTDB taxonomy): domain Bacteria; phylum Verrucomicrobiota; class Lentisphaeria; order Victivallales; family GWF2-45-14; genus CAZYVR01. The sequence goes on from CAZYVR010000217.1 coordinate 1,910, forward strand.
GTATGAGCGGAATTAACCGCTATTCTTATGCGCGCGGCTCCTTGCGGGACTGTTGGCGGACGAATGGCAATCACAAGTATTCCCTGCTCAAAAAGACGCTCTGAAATTTTGAGGACTTTTTCTGTTTCCCCGAAAATTACTGGAATTATCTGGCTTGAGCTGTTTCCTGTGTCGAATCCGGCCTCTTTCAATGCGTCTCTGAGCGCGCTCGCCTTTTCGCGGAGCAACTGCCTTTTGTTTTCCATTTCCGGGGTCTGGACAAGTCTGACTGCCGCTGATATGGAGCCGCAAACGCCGGGGGGCAAGGCGGTGGTGTAAATAAAAGAGCCGCAACGATTGACAAAATATTCTTTCATTGCCTTTGAGCATGCAACGTAAGCTCCGTATGTTCCCATGGCTTTGCTGAAGGTGCCCATGGCAATATCGCAAACTTTACCATCGGCGAGCCCTTCGCCATGCTTGCCGAACACTCCGGTTCCGTGCGCGTCGTCAAGGAATAGTATACACTTGTATTTATAAGCTATTTCTTTAAGTCTGACTATGTCGGAAATATCGCCGTCCATACTAAAGATTGTTTCATCCACAATTATTTTTCGCGCGGAGCTGTCGGCTTTTTCCAGAAGCTGTTCGAGATGATCTAAATCGTTGTGCCTAAATCGGATTAGCTTGGCTCCGGCGAGTTGGCATCCGGCGTTGAGGCTTGCATGGTTCAGTTTGTCGGCCAATATCAGTGAATTTCTGTCAGTGAGCGCCGGGATAATTCCGGTGTTGGCCATATAGCCGGAGCCTATTATCATTGCGTCTTCTGTTTTTTTCCATTCAGCTATTTGCGCTTCAAGCTCAAGATATGCGTCGATTGTGCCAGTAACCAAGCGTGAGGCTCCGGCTCCGGCTCCGTATTTTTCTGTCCATCTGATTGATTCCTCTATAACTTCAGGGTGTTCAGAGAGAGCGAGATAGTTATTGGACGAAAAATTAATGCATTTTTTGCCATTCACAACGCATTCCCGGTCGGATATTGGAACTGCGCTTCTGAGTGAACGCTTGAGATTTTGTTTTTCAGCCTCCGCAAGGAACTTTTCCACAAAGTCAAATTTCATATTAAGCTAACCAGTTTGATGATTTATCAAAAAGTATATTACACCTGAGAGATGATTTATCAAAAAAAAGCTCAATGCAATTGCAAAAAAGCCCAGCGCAACTGTAAAACTCCCCGGTTCTTCGTCGTTTTGATCCGCAGTGAGCCTGTAACCCCGATAAGAATGCTTTGAAGTAAAAAAAACGAATTTTTTTGTTTTTTTTGCTAATATTGAATATTAAAATCATTTCAGGAAGGCATGCTTTGACAAGACGCCTGGAAGATTTACGGATTAAAATGACGAAGAGGCAAAAATCCGTTCAGCTTTTTAATTGCGTTTTTTTTTCAAGGGCACAAATAACATATACGTCTTAAAGTTCTACAAAAGTCATTCTTTAAGCAAAATCAATTCTTAGAGGAACCCTAAATGCAGATTCTAAATGATTTTTTAATTTTCAGAAAGGGATTTAGTAAAACCACCATTCACCTTCATAGCCATCAGGTCTGCAGCGATCTGGGTCGCCGCCGTAAAGGGTTCCTCTTCTATTTTTATCCACGTGAATGTCTCTGAAAAGAAGATTTAAAGTAGAATTGAAGTGACGGTATCTGAAATATTGCGAATACGCTGCCCAGTTGACAACTGTTCCAACGTTGTTTCTATAGCAGTCAATCCAAAATTGGCTCCCGTCTGTAAACAGCAATAAACTGGACATTCCTTTGCCTGATATTTTGCTGTTTTGCTTCCAGATGCCATAACCGGTAAAATTAGAGCCTATGCAATCGTTAATCGAATAAGAGCGAAGGGGGTTGCCAACAGGATCTGTAGTCGGATATTTTATTTCAGAGGTCGCCGGACAATAGAAAACATTGCTGTTGTTGGAAGTGTATCCGCTGTCAAAGAGAAGTTTGCTCCATGTTGACCTTGATGTATCTGAACTGTTTGTGGTCGTAGGATAATACCCATTGAAATCGCTGCAATACATGCCAGTTGCCATGCCCAGTTGTTTAAGATTATTGGCGCAGGCAATTGCTTTTGCGGCGTCCCTCGCATTTTTTAGGGCTGGAAGTAACATGGATATTAATATGAGAATTACGGCAATGACAAGCAGCAATTCTATGAGTGTGAAACGATTTATCTTTTTTCCTGTTTTAATCATCGATATTTTTCCTCAAAATAAACTTGCATAAATTTATTGCAAAACCAACCAATCCAGAGTTTCCGCGCTGACACAGTTTTCAAGTATTTTCTTGTCTGTTTCATTTTCCGGGCCTTTGTTGAGATAAACAAAAGCACCTTTCCCGTAAATTCTGCAAGTCAGATAAGGTTGGCAATACAGCTTTGAAACAAGTTTGGACTGAATAAGAAGAACTGCGTTGATATTTGAAGTCCCAGGGCATGTAAATGCATTCTGCGGAATCCATTTTTTAATAGGCAAGTTTTTAGTCAAAGGGCATTCCAGTTCTACAAACAAATCCTTTATTTCCATGCCTTTTCCCGTTTGAATTCCTGCAATTGGAGGAAGTTGATGACAGGAAGAAACAAGCAAGCCTCCATCAAATACAAATTCAGACATATGCCTGATCATTTCATCAGTCATTTTGTATGAGCCTTTGGGCAGACAAATAATTTTATATTCATTGAGTTGCTCTGTTGATGATTTAGCAAATACATCCCTTGGAACAAGCTCGACATTACATCCTTTGCTTTTGTAAAAATTGTACAATGAAAGAGCCTGGGTTTTGTAATATGACTTGATTGTTTTTTTATCTGCAGGATTGATTACTGCTATGTCTTTGAGTCTTTTCCTTGATTTTGCTTTTATTTTCTCAAGCCAGTTTATCGAATTTAGGATTATCTTTAATTCTCCACCTTCCGGCTTCTTTTCAAAGTAACTTAAATCATCATTGCTTCCATAACCAGTGAGCATCCCGTCCAGAACAACGCCTCCTTTTCCGAATCTTCCCGCAACAGCCACAGGATTGTTTTCTTTGTTCACGATGACTGTTTGCCCATCTTTACCCGGCTTTAGTGTGATATGATCATAATATCCATGCTTATAAATGAAGCCTTCATCAAGGCCTTTGTTTAAGTCATGTTTGCCTTCAGTTTTCCTGAAGCCATTTAACCTTGGATTGGACATTCCGCTTCCTATCTCGGGAAACATGACTTTGTGTTTTCTATAGCCGATAGCGTCATGCAAGAGAATGATTCCACCGCCATTCTTTATCCATTCGCGAATGGTTTTAGCTTTGGCTCTGTTTGAGAGCCATGCGCCCCGTCTACCTGTATTATTTATAATCACCACCTGGAAATTGTTCAAAATTTGGCGATTGATGACAGAGAATTTCATTGCCCTTATGCCTTTAGTTTCTTTCAGCGCCGCAAAGAGGCCTTCAGCTCCTATGCAGTTAGTCAAAACGCCAACCCTTATCCCTTTTTTTATCGGAACCATTTGGTTAATATTTTCCTTGCTGGCTAGCCAGCTTCCCAATTCCACGCCAATGCCGCTTCTGCCTTTGCCAATTGTGTGTTTGCCAATGGCTCCAAAATCGTATCTGGTTCCTTTTTCTTTTTGTATTTCCTCTGTAAGTTTGATGATTTTATTACCATAAGAGACTGCATCTTCGGCAAATTTTACATTGCCGGAGTCAGTGTATGCTTTGGATGCGTTGCGTCCCCATCTTAAATGTTTTCCGTAGTTGAAGTTATCGACTATGGCTTGCAAGCGCTTTTGCTCATCCATATTTTTTTCGCTTAAAATTGCTTTATTTAGATATTTTTCAGCCTTATTAAATACATCTTTAGTCAAAAATGCAAGGGAATCTCCTTGCCAGTGGATAGGATATGAGCTCATTGCCTGTTCCAATGTCTGGAAAAATTTTTCCAAATATGGAGCCGCTTTATACCCGTAAACGCCTTTGTGAAAAACTTTCATTTCTTCTTTTATATTCACATCTGGATTCCACATTGCCCTGGCTCCGGCATAGTATATTGGCAGGAACATTCCGCACCATCTTAAACCGCTTTGAATCTCAAAATACGGACAATTCATGTCATATAAAGTTTTAATGTCCGACGTTATTTTTTCGGTGGCGGCATAAGGCAGAAACTTAGCGATTGAAAATGGATAATAATCATAGACTCCGATTCTATTTGGAGCGGATGTTGACCATTGTTTTAGAAGTCCAAGGAAATTGCCGTTTTTCGCATTTTCATATCTATGAAAGAAATCCTCGTTGTGAGTTATTATAAACATGGTGTTTTGATTTAAGTCGAACTTCCCGTCTTTGGGCGGGGTTTTTGTTATTCCATAAACCAAAGTGTAGAATTTTTTGCCTGGGTGCGTCTGATTTATTTTTGCGGCTACTTTGTCTTCAAATGCAAACCAGGCTTTTGCTATTGCGTCTTTTCCAAACTTTTTATAAAGGTCGCGGCATTTGGAGCATTTGCAGAAATTATTTCCATCGGCTTGAGTAAGCGGGAAAAGCTCAACTTCAGGATGCGCATTGATATATTTTAAAATCTTGTTGGCATACACAGAAACAGATTTTTCTTCAGACAAGCAAAATTGCTGTCCAAACCCTTTCCGTTTTTTACCCGGTTTGTAGGATGTTCCTTCATTTTCGTCTTTTGCAAATATTTCAGGAGAGTTTCTATATAGCTCATCAGTAAAAATTTGTTCTGTTAAATGAGTGTTGTTGATCCCCCTGCAACCTCCGCGCTTAATTATATTTTCCGGGAAAGTCTCGCTGATAAATGTGTCAGTCAGCACGTTTATTTTATTTTTCACCACCCAATCCACAGATTGGCTGTGCCATTCTTTAGATTTATCGCCGCGCATTTCAACAGAAAAGTAACGCAAGGAACGATATTTTATTCCCGGAGTGAAAATTAGTTTCTCCTTGTTGAACGCCAATTCTTTCTTCTGCGGGAGATAATCAACGCCGGGCGCAACCCAGCGGCATCCGAACTCCTCCAGAAATGTGTATACGGCATACAAAGTTGCGCGATCGCAGTTTCCGATAAGGAAAATATTCCCTTTCCGATTGGCAATGATAAAAGAATCCTGGTCTTTTCCCTTGAGTTCTTCTTTAAATTTCAGCCCCAGTTCTGTTTTGCCGATGCAAATACGCTTTGAGTTTGAATTTTCTTTTTTAGTTCCCATTGGGCATTTCGCTCCGCTTATTTTGAGCAGATATTTCTGTAGTTCTTCCGCCGCGAACTTTTCCGTGGCGCTTGCCTGGCTGGGAAGCTCTATAAAGCAGTTTTCATCTTTTGATATTTTAAAATCAGACGCAAAGGCGTTTGAGACAAAGAAAAAACAGAACATCAACATTGCTATTTTGCAGGATTGCATAAGCTCTAACAAACCGCGTAAAAGGTTGATTTTTTGAGATTGTGTTGCTGGTTTTTCAATTTTTTCTTTGTTTTCTATCATTTTTACTCTTCATATTTTTGTTGTATTATGCTTTTGATTATATATCAAGAATATAGCGACTGAATCAAAATGTCAATATAAATATAAAATATTTGTTGATATTTACATTGCGATGGTGTAGTATTTGAATGCCTATTATATGGTTTATTATATTGACATTACGTTGACAAAATGGAGTATTTTAAAATGTCACAAAGAAAAACAAAGCAAATTGATATAGCTAGAGCCGCAGGAGTTGGGCGTTCAACTGTTTCAATGATATTAAGTGGACAGGAGACCAGGTTTTCTCCAGAAATAATAAAGAAAGTGAAACAGGCGGACCTTGACTTGGGATATTCTCTAAAGAAAAAACAGAAAGTCTCTTTAAAAAAGAAAAAAGCTAAGCCAACCGATATAATTTATTGTATAAAAAGAAAAGATTTAAGTATCTCTAACTTGCCAGAGTTTTATACAAAAATCGCGTTCTTGCTTGAAGAAGTTTTCTCTAAACATGGAAAAACCTTGATATTAAAAAATATTAGCGACATGACTGAATTGTTGGATTATGTCGACTCAAGGACAGAGTCTGTAGCAGGGGTTATATTGCATGGTGGCTTTTCAAATGAGAGCATTGCCCTAATAAGAAATGACTTGCCTGCAGTATCTATCCTTGTTAGGGAGAGTGGTAATTATAACTTGCCTTTAATCGAATTGGATAATGAAGACGGAATGTTTAAAATAGCAAGTTACTTATTGGGACTTGGACATGTAAAAGTCGCCTACATGGGAGTTGTTCCGGGATTGCGTGTCTTTGAACAAAGGCTTAATGGTTTTCTTCTTGCAGTTAGAAAATTGGGAATGGATGAAGTTATTCCTTACGAAGAAATAAATAAAAACATGACTACTTTCTTTCAGGCGGAAGAGTATGCCAGGCTTTTCTTTGATTATTACGAAAAGGCCACGATAAAACCTACAGCAGTAATGTGCGGCACAAGCGCCATGGCTGCTTTTCTGATCAAAGAAGCAGAAAAAAGAAACATCCAGGTCCCTGATGATTTGAGTGTAACAGGTTTTGATGATTTAACGATTTCAATGAAACCGCCTAAAAAACTGACCACGATTTCAACACCTATTGATAAAGTCTGTAAAATGAGCGCGGCGCTTATTGAGTTGGCTGGAAAAGGAATTGAAATTAATGGAATGCTTTTAAGAATTCCGTGTGAACAAGTTGTAGGGGGAGATACGACGTCAAAAGTGCGCGAAACATAAAATTAACTTTCAACAAAATTTAAAAATATTATATAATAACAAAAGCATTCAAAGGACATTAAATAATGTCTTTTGTTTACTCTTGCCGGAAAGGCTGAAAATTAATGCAATATCATTATTTAAAGAAACGGCTCTTGATTCTGTAATAAGACAAAAAAGAATATTGAAGCAGGAAGTAAAAAATCATCCTCACATGTATTCTTATTTTGGCATTAATCACATTAAAAAGTATGACAAAATGATATCATTTCTGAAAAAATGCGGAGTCAAAAGAGCCAAAGAGCTTCCCAAAAGCAAAAAAATAAAAGTATAATGCGCCCCAAAATATGCACAGTTGAATAAGGAGTTTTTCATCTTTTTTTTTTAAAAAAACTGTTTAGAAAAAAGGGCTAACTTCAATGCGATTAAAAAATATATATAATAAAATTGCCGTCCGTGTTGTTATTGCCATAAGTAATGTTAAAATAAATTTGCAATTGAGGTGATAAAAATTTTGAAAGATATTAGGTTAATCATTTAATGATAAATTCCCCCAAAATATACATTCATTCTTTATTTTTTTTACTGGTAATTTCATTAGGATTGGGACTCAATAGATGCATTTGCCAAATCAGAAGCATATCTTCGTTTAGGTATCATGTTGAATTGAACAGCTTTTCGCCAATGATGCTTCTCATGTCTTTTATTGTCGCGATGTTAACTCTCTCTTTCTTAAAGATCAAATGTGTTAAATTAAAAGAAAACTACAAAGAATTTGAATTTGAACTCGCTTTTTTTCCGCTGCTCTTGGGAGGTCTTTTCTTTCTTCTGCCAACAGCATCCTACACTCCAATTGTATTTATTATTTGCGCCGGACTATCCACCCTGCGCTATTGCAATATAACCCCTTTTCCATTGAATGATTTTACCTGGAAGCAATCAGATGCTGTGAATATTTCAATAATATCACTCGCAACAGGAATATTTGCGCTTTATGGAACTCTGCTTCAAGTGCATGCGCTAAAATCGTTCTCCATGAATTATGCTGACTGGGGGATTTATTTCAATGCAGTGGACAACACGCTGAAAGGAAACTTCTTTTATTCAAACGAATTAGGACGCAATTATCTTGGGCATCACTTTATGCCAGGGGCTTTTCTCTTAATGATTCCTGTTGCAATATTAAAAAACACCACCGCCGTATTCGCGTTCAATTCTATTGTTCTCTATATGAGCTCCATTATAATATACTTTTTTGCTAAAAAATCAGATATATCAAAAGGCTTTGCTCTGGCATTGTCTTTGATTTACTTATTATTGCCTGGGCTTTCAAACATGACCTTGTCACTTTTTTACAGCTTTCATCCTATTTTCATGACTAAGCGCAACAGCATAAATATTCATAAAATACTTTCCCATATTCCCACGCCTA
>CAZYVR010000218.1:0-10072 GCA_964651145.1 uncultured Victivallales bacterium
GCCTATTATTGAATCCAGCGCATGCGGAATTCCCATAATCTGCAGCCGCTATTATCCGGAAGAGGTTTTTGCGGAAGTGGTCGGCGAAGGGCTTGAAGACGAAGAACAAATAAAATACGTGCTGTTTCCAGAAGACGGCTTCTCAAAAGAATGCCTGGACGCGGCAACCGAATTGATGCTTCACCCTGAAAAATCAGCGGGCTTGATAGAGCACAACAAAACAGCGGTCCGCCTGCGTTACAGCACTGAAATGATAAATAAAAAATTTGAAGAATTCATCGAAAGACTAAGAACTATATAGCGATGCAAAAAGGAGGATAGCCATGCATATCGGATTTATCGAGGATACCCCGCTCCGCGGAGGCACACAAATATGGGTCACAGAAGCCGTCATCAAGTTTTTGGAAAAAAATGAGGATGTTACAATTCTGGCTCCAACTGACTCTTTCGTCGCAAACACATGCCGCAAAGCAGGCGCGCGCGTATTGACATATGACTACGATAAAGTAGTTTCTCAAAGCGACGAATTTAAAAAAATATGGATAGAAGCCCTGGCGCCTTGCGATGTGGCTGTGACAACCGTTCATCCTCCGCGCGACGGCTTTCACTGTTCCGTTTTTGCGGCGCAATGCATAAAAGAAGGCAGGCTGAACACCATTCTGATGCCTAAAACAGGCTCAATTGTTCCATGGTATAAGCGCGAATACTATCAGCCCGATCCGGAAGTAAAAACACAGGTTGTTTGCATCACTAAATTTACACGCCAGTATCTTATAGATGACTATAAAATCCCTGAATCCATGACCGATCTTGTTTATCAGGGCACAGAAGTCAACCGTTTCACCTCATCGGAAGAAACGCGCAAAGAAGCTTTCAATCGTTATAAACTGCCTGAAAACGCAGGGCCGGTTCTTGGTTCAGTCGGCTCCTTTGAAAACCGCAAGGGACAGATTATTCTGTTGCAGACAGCCAAGCGCCTTCTCGACAGCGGCAAGACGCCCGGAATTCACATAATGTTTGTGGGCGAAGGCCCGGACGAAGAGATGCTAAAGGCTGTGACAAAAGTGTACGGCCTCGAAAAGCATGTGTCATTTTTCCCTTTTACCAGCGAGCCCAACTATGTTTTCGAAAGGCTTGACATTCTCACATTGCCAAGTCTTTACAAAGAAGGCTTGCCAAACGTGCTTCTGGAGGCAATGTCAATGCGTCTGCCTGTGATATCAACAAAACTTGCAGGAATACCGGAAGTAGTGTTCGATGGCGAAACTGGCTACATGACCGATCCTGGAAATATTGAGCAATTCTGCGAGGCAATAGAAAAGCTTTGGGAAAGCAAGGAAACTTGCGTCAAGATGGGCGAAAATGCGCGCAAACTGATGGAAGACAAATTCGACAAAAAGAATCAGTTTGAAGAATTCCGCCAATACTTCCACAAAGCATCCGGCAAATAGCGCCGCAGGATCGTATTATCATGGAAAACAATTGCGGAAGACTATATATTGTCTCCACTCCCATAGGCAATCTTAAAGACATAACAATGCGCGCCCTTGAAACACTCAAGGACGTGAATCTTATTGCAGCCGAAGACACAAGACGGACTGCGAAGCTTCTTTCGCATTACGAAATATCCACCAAGATGACCAGCTGCCACGCTTTTAACGAGCATAAGAAGGCAGACGGGCTTCTGGACAAAGTGGAAGACGGGCTTGATGTGGCTGTTGTTTCCGATGCTGGAACTCCGGCATTGTCAGACCCTGGCTTTCTGCTTGTAAGAGAAGCAATCAAAAGGAATATAAATCCTATTGTCATTCCTGGCGTGTCCGCGCTGACCTTCGCGGTTACAGCAGCCGGACTGCCAGTCGACCGTTTCACTTTTTACGGATTTCTTCCTATAAAGAAAGGCAAACGCCTCAAGACTATTGGAGAGATAGCTGAAAGCGGAAAAACCGCAATCATATTTGAATCCCCGCATCGCATTGCCCGGACACTGGAAGAAATAGCTCAGGAGGCGGGAAAAGACACTCCCATCGCTGTAATAAGAGAAGCCACCAAAATTTACGAGGAAGTAATCAGAGGCACAGCCGAAGAAGTTACGCAGGCAACCGCAGGAAAGTCCTGGAAAGGCGAATGCGTGATTGTAATTTCAAAATAAAACAGTAAATTACTTCGCAAAGTTATATATTATTTCAAATAAATTAGTTTAAACATTGACATGTTCGCATTGTTAGCTATGCTAATTGTTAGCATTGTTAATATAGGGATTTCAATTGCATTGACAGATGCAATATGAATAAGTGTTTTCAAATAACAATTATTTTAGCAGTTTAGGAATAACGCCAAGCCATGAATAAGACAATAAAAAGAACCATATATATAGCATCAGCAGTGATAGCGCTTTCCCTTCACGGTTGCTATTCGTACGATCCCGCGCCCAAGTGCATTGACTCTGACAATTACACTGGCGTAAAAAAAGAGATCCAACAGGTAATCCCGAAAGATTGCGAATTTTTAACATTGGAAATAGCGCGGGAAATTGCATTGGTAAACAACCCGGATTACATAGCCAGACATCAGTCAATGATAGCCGCGCGTCAAAGATACTACCAATCAATGTCCGCATATCTGCCGACAGTATCAAGCTCATACGACGCGGGGCAAGTTTTCACGAATCCGACCTACCAGAAAAATCCTGGGGCAGCGTCCGCAAACCGCACAGGCGCATTCAACCAGCAAGTGGGCTTGAATGCGCAGTGGACTATATTCGACGGACTAATGAGAACGATGAACATGCTCGTGGCAAAACACCAGGCCAAAGAATATGAATATATTGAAGAAGACACTCGCAGGATTTTGCTGGAATCTGTGGCCAACCAATACAACAACGTTTTGTTGGCTGTTGAAAATAATCGCATAGCCAAAACAGACATGGATTTTCAGCAGAAGCTCCTTGACGAAACTCAATTAAAATACGACGCAGGGGCTGTGCCTTTGAGCGATGTCCTCAATTTTAAAGTAAAATTCAATGATGCTGAAGGTAAATTGATACGCTCCCAATATAACTACAACACGTCTAAATATGCGCTGGCAGCTTTAATGGGAATTCCAGAAGCGCAAATACCCGACGAGGTCAAATTCCCTCCGATGTCGGCCGACACAAACATCAATCTTGTGGATGTTCGCATTTATATTGACACGGCTCTAAGCAATCGCCCGGATTTAAAACAGTACCGCGAAGTTTTGCTCGCCGCTGAATACACCCTCTACTCAAGGTGGGGCGCTTTTTCTCCGACTGTCACCGCGACCGGAGGACTCAGCTGGTCAAGAAACAAAGTTACCAATAATGGCCGCTACGGCAGCAGTTTTGAAGGCTCCAGCCAATGGGACACCAGTTCACGCACCAATGTGGGGCAATATAACATAAATGTGTCCTGGACGCTTTTTGACGGAACAAGACGCTTTACCCGAGTAAGGGAAGCGCAGGCTCTCGTGGCGCAGGCAGAATATGACCTGACGACCCAATGGATAAAAGTAATCCAGGATGTAAGAGCGGCTTATGACAATTATATCCAAAGCGTAAAGCAGGCGGTAATCTACAAAAACACACTCGGCCTGGTCACCCAGCAAAGAGATCTGGTGGAAGAAGAATACAAAGCAGGAAACACTGAGCTTACCCGTCTGAATGAAGCTCAGAGAGATTTGGTTCAGGCAGACTCGAACCTGGTGAGCTCTCTGATCAACATGCAGAACGCAAAGGCACAGCTGGCGGCAGCCACCAACTCCCGCTAAAATACATCGCATAGAAAATATTGTGCAAATCATTTTTAACAAGGCAATTTATCCATGAACATGAGAGTCAGATTCGCGCCATCGCCTACAGGGAAAATTCACATTGGCAACATTAGGACTGCCATCTTCAACTGGCTTTTTGCCAGGCACAACAACGGAGCATTTCTGTTGCGAATTGAAGACACAGATCTAGAGCGCTCTACAATAGAAGCCAAAGAGGCTCTTTTCGATTGCATGCAATGGCTTGGGCTTGATTATGACGAAGAAGTCTTTTATCAAAGTTCGCGCGCAGACTCACATCTGGAAGCGGCAAAAAAACTGCTTGACTCCGGCGACGCTTATTATCTTCCGGCAAACGAGGGGAAAAATGCTCCTCTCGCTTTCAGGATTCCATGGGGCGCGGATGATCTTCCGTTTGTGAGGACTGTTGGAGAAACAGAAGTGCAAGTTCACCCGGATGTCCCATTTACAGTTGGCCGCTCAGGAGTAAAGTATGCCCAAATCAGCAAAAAAGGCAAACCAGTAGAAACTGCGGCTTGTCTCGCTGGATACAAAGATTTGAAGATTTTTGACGAATCCGGGACTTGCGTTTTTGAACTCTCAAAAGAAATTGGCGAAACGCTTTCAGGCGAAAAGTCATTTTCATTTGAAAAATGTTCCAAAATATCATTCACAAGAAGAGAAGTCTTTTACAAAGATCTCATAAAAGGCGAATTGTCAAAGCCTTTGGATAGCATGAAAGACCTCATCATCCTCAGAGGAGACGGTTCGCCTGTGTTCCATCTGGCAAATGTGTGCGACGACGCGGAACAAAAAATCACACATATAGTGCGCGGTGACGATCATGTGGAAAACACCTACCGTCATGTTTTGCTGTTTGCGGCATTGGGACACAAAGCTCCGGAATACGCGCACTTGCCGATGATTGTAAATCAAAGCGGCAAGCCTTACAGCAAGCGCGATGGCGATGCTTTTGTTGGCGACTTCCGGGAAAAAGGCTTTCTGGGCGACGCGCTTTTCAATTATTTGTCGCTTCTGGGATGGTCGCCCGGCGACGACCGCGAAAAAATGTCAAAACAAGAGCTCATCGAAGCTTTCACGCTTGAGCGCGTAAGAAGCGCGCCCTCGCAGTTTGATATAAATAAATTTAAAAATCTTAATGGCCAGTACATTGCGGAAATGAACGCTGAGGCATTCATGGAAGCGGCCCTCAATGCGGCAAAAAAAATTGAATGGGCCGCGGGAGCGGATTCCTGTCTGTTTGAAAAAGTTTGTGCGCTTATGCAGCCGCGCGCAAAAGTTCTTGCGGATGTCGAAACATGGAAATATTTTTTCTCCGACGAAATGGAATATGATGAAAAAGTTCTTTGCAAAACTCTGAAAAAAGATGAAATCAAAGAAGGGCTGAAGGCATTTTCCAGCCAGCTCGAAAATTTTGATTCAATCTCTAAGGAGCTTCTGGAAAAAACGCTTCGCCATGCGGAGGAAGTTTGCGGACTCTCTGAAGGACAGCTTAATAAACCGGCAAGACTTGCGGTCACAGCAGCCTCTGGAGGCGCAGATATACTCGACACGCTCTCTTTGATCGGCAAAGAAAAAATAACAGAACGAATAAGCAAGGCACTCTCGCTTTTGTCCTAAGCGAATTAGACAAAGCGCCCGACATGCGATAGGTTATTGTTCGTTTTTTTGACAAAATTTAAAAATTCAGGGGATTACAAATATGAAAAAAATGCTTGTCGCTGTTTTGTTGATGTTATTTGTGGCTTCTTACGCCGATGAAAAATCAAAAGCCAATGGCAATATGGACTTGGACCAGTTGATTGCCGACCAGAAAAAGATTGAGCTAAAAATGCACGAGACAAGGGTCAAGCTCATAAAGGATAATCCTGAATTTAAAGCTCTGCACAGAAAAATAATGGCTTTTCATAAAGAACTGGCGATCAGAATTGGCAAGAATAAGGAAATGGCAGACCTGCTCAAAAAATCTAAAGAGCTAAAAGCCGAAATTAAAAAATTGACAAAAAATAAAAACGACAAAAAAGATTTTGCAGAATAATGACTAAAAGCATACTAGTGACAGGCGGCGCCGGTTTTATCGGGGTGAACTTTGTAAAAATGATGCTCAAAGAGCATCCAGGCATTATTATCGTCAATCTTGACCTGCTCACATACGCAGGCAATCTGTCTAGCCTTGACTCATGCGTCAACAACCCTGATTATTTTTTTGTTCACGGAGATATATGCGACAAGAAAACAGTTTCCGATATTATTTCCAAGCATAAAATTGAAGGCATAATAAACTTCGCGGCCGAAAGCCACGTGGACAGATCTATTTCCGGGCCGGAGATATTTGTGGACACAAACGTGAAAGGCACATTGAATCTGCTGCAGTGCGCCCGCGAGGGGGAAGTCAAACGCTTCCTTCAGGTGTCAACTGACGAAGTTTATGGATCCCTTGGCAAAGAAGGAATGTTCACAGAAGAAACCACAATAAAGCCGAATTCGCCTTACAGCGCAAGCAAGGCGGCGGCCGACCATATGGTTCACGCATTCCATCACACCTACGGATTTGACACAGTCATAACTAGATGCTCAAACAATTACGGGCCTTGCCAATTTCCGGAAAAGATGGTTCCGCTATGCATTAACAACGCTTTGCGCGACAATCCTATACCTGTATATGGCGACGGACTTCAAATAAGAGACTGGCTGTATGTGTACGATCACTGCGCGGCTATCTGGAAGGTTTTTTCGGAAGGAAAAACAGGCGAAGTTTACAATATTGGCGGATGCAACGAAAAAACAAACATGGAGCTGATCAAGACTCTTCTGGGAATACTCGGCAAGCCGGAATCCCTCATAACGTTTGTAAAGGACAGGCCGGGACATGATCGCAGATACGCCATTGATTCATCAAAGATGATGAAAGATTTTGACTGGAAACCAACGGAAACTTTTGAGTCAGGAATGGCAAAGACAGTCAAATGGTATCTCGAAAACACCGACTGGCTGGAAAACGTGACCTCCGGCGATTACCGCAAGTACTACGAGAAAATGTATTCAGGACGTTGAGTTGTCAATCGAAAAAAGGGAAGGTTTCCGATGAAGGCAGTTATTGAAAAACTTGTGAGCGGAAACGTGGCACACTTGGAAGGACGATTGGACACTGAAGCGGCCAAGCCTTTGGAGGACGCATTAAACGAAGCGCTGGACTCTGGCATTTTTCGGCTTGTCGTCGACATGTCCAAAGTTGATTATATATCAAGCGCCTGCCTCAGGATATTTGTGATAATAGCCAAGCGAGTAAAATCGGAAGACGGCTATATTGAGTTGACAAACCCCCAGCCTGAAGTGCGCAAGGTGTTCATGATGGTCGGACTCAACGAACTGTTGCCAATGGGAAACGGCGCAATGGAAATTATTGATGTGCTGAAACAAACCAGCAATGAAAGCGCTCAGGCAATGCGCAATGTCAAGTTTTTTCTTGCTGACCTTTTCGACGCGCTCAAGGTTGACGGCGACTGGGCGCAGATTGTCCTGAAGGATATTTTTAAGGTTTTTGAGGAAGAAGAAAACATAATAAATATAAGAAGCAGATTAACGCAAATGATGACGGAGATGGGCATACCCAAAAGGGTGAATGAGCTTCAGGAAAACCGTCCCAAAAATATTTACAAACATATGGCTCCGCTGCTGGACGACAATGGAAGCATTGTCGATGTGGGCTGTGGCGACGGACGCCTTGCGGATCTGTTTGCTGAAAGTGGACGCACAATCCAGCTTGTGGACACAATAGACTACAGTGTGTCCGCCTTGCCGTTTCAACGCTTTGACGGGGAGCATCTGCCATTTGATGACAAGTCCTTTGATTATGCGTTTCTTGTCATGGCGCTTCATGGAGCCGAAAATCCGGCAAATTTGCTAAGTGAAGCCGCAAGGGTAGCCCGCAAAAAGATCATAGCGCTGGAGTCCGTATACCTTAATGAATCGCAACGCCGTTTCAATATGTTCTTTGATTGGTTTTTTAATTGCATACTTCAGGAAGAGTCTAATTTAAAGTCCAACTTTAATTCCCCGGAAGGCTGGGAAAATATTTTCAGAAAAAATGGCCTAAATATATCAAAAAGCATCGACATTGGCTTGGAAAACCCGGCCATTCCGTCGTATCTCTGGCTTTTTACACTTGACCTTCAATAGGCAAATAAGAAAAAATACGCAAGGAAATCATGTTTTCAAACCTGAGAGCTGTCGAGCGGACGCAAGGCGGCTATAGAGAAATATGGAAAGTGGCATATCCGCTTATTCTGACAAACGCAAGCCAAATTGTAATGCAGTTTGTGGACAGAAAGTTTCTGGCCACAAACTCGACCGACGATATGGCCGCGGCATTCCCCGCTGGAATATTATGCTTTACATTTTGCATATTTTTTATGGCGACAACCGGCTTCACCAACGCAATAGTGTCCCAATACAATGGACTGGGCGACAAGGAATCCTGCGCCCGCGCCCCCTGGGCCGGATTTTACTTTGCTGTTGCGGCCGGACTGATATGCTCCTACCTTCTTCCGTATCCAGGATTCTGGCTGATAGAGGCGGCCGGGCATGCTCCTGAAATAATGCACCGGGAAAAGGAATATTTCGAAATTCTCATGCCCAGCGGAGGCTTTATGTTTATAGGCGTGGCCTTTTGCGCGTTTTTCAGTGGCCGCGGCAAAACATGGTATGTGGCAATCATACATTTGCTTGCCTGCAGCTTAAATATTGTTCTGGATTATATTCTTATATTCGGCAAATTCGGAGCTCCAGCCTTGGGAATATCAGGAGCCGCAATCGGCACCACTATCTCGTGTGTGTTTGCGGCGATCCTCTCGTTCGTCTTCTTTATTTCACAAAAAGAATACCCAACCTGGGCATGTCGGCGCCCCGAGTTTTCTCACATAAAAAGACTTCTTCAGTTTGGAGGGCCAACTGGCGTGGAAGTTCTTTTTTCTGTTGGCGCATTCACATTGATCGCCTTTCTGGTAGGACAACTCGGAAGAGCAGCCTTGGCTGCGAACACTATGGCCACGTCAATAAACATGCTCAGTTTTATGCCTCTTTTGGGAATGTCGGAAGCGACTAGCATCATAGTGGGGCGCTACATCGGCAAAGGTTTGCCGAAAGTCTCTGAAAAAGCGGCGTACCGTGCTTTAAAAATGTCATTGTGTTACATGGCGCTGATGTCGACGCTTTATCTGTTGTTTCCTGACGATCTTTTTGGGATGTTTACGCCTGCGCACGGGGGCGGCGCGGACTTTGTGGAAGCCCTTGGATATGGCAGGGCCGTTTTGGCCTGCGCTGCTCTGTTCAATATGTTCAATGCGGTCAGATTTATTTTCCTGGGCGCGCTGAACGGAGCAGGCGACACAAAAGTGCCGATGCTGATTGTTATAGGATGCGCATGGGGCATTCTCGCGCCTGGCGGGATAATCATAATCCTTGTGCTGAAACTGACCATTGTTGCAATATGGATTTTCATCTCCTTGCATATTTTCGTGCTGTCCAGCCTCATTCTATGGCGCTTCAGATCCGGCGCATGGAAAAAGATAAACATGATAGACAGAAAAAGATCTGTGCCGGAAACTCTGGAACTGGAAACAGCCACAGATGTCCCGCATCCATAGCTTGCGCATGCCGCTTTCCATTCAACACGACATTAGCGAGAGGAACGCTCGTCGGCTTCCCCCATCGACTCTTTTAGCAATTTAGTCTCCCAAGCCGGGACTTTTATTTCCTTTCTCGGACGAGGTTTCTCCCAAAAAAGCGACAGAAAAGAAATCAAAACAATTATTCCGCCCACAGAGCCGACATAGCCACAAAACAATCCAAACAGAGCCGTTTTTCTGCCGTAAGCCTCGCCCCGTTTGATTTTGGCCATAGCTTTGTGGCCTATAATGATAGCCGGAATCCCGGCAAAAACCCCGGCGCAACAAATGCTTAACAAGCCAAGCCCCAAGGTTAAAAGAGCTAAACTTTCGCCACTTTTTTCTTTCATAGAGGAGTCCTTTTTTTACTCAATTTTAACGCATGCCCGTAAGAATACAGCCGGCGGGACAAATATGCAAAAAATTGTTTCAAATCCTCATTTAGGCGCTATATTAAACGCTTTGTATTTTATAGAATTTGCAAGGTCCTTTATGTTTATTACATTATAGTTTAGATTCGATTTTTCTTTTCTGAATAGCACGCGAAGCAGTTACCAAAAATCATCTTCGCAGTCTAAAAACTAGAAACATTTATTAAT
>CAZYVR010000219.1:0-10009 GCA_964651145.1 uncultured Victivallales bacterium
ATTATTTCAAGCGGAGCCCATTAAATATGCCAGCTGATTTTATGCCGGGTTAATAGCTAGCATGCTTCTGCCTGCATTGCAGCAAGCAAGAAAGGCTACAATGACCATTGCCTGTGCCAGCAATTTAAAAAATCTTGGCCTTTGCGCCTCATATTATTGCGATGATAATCAGGGGGTTTATCCGCCCCGCTATGAAGTTTTCGGCAATCGCAGCTGGTTTTTTTGGTCAATGCTTGGATGCTACATAGACCCGCAACGAAAGTACTACTATCCTGGAACTGTCAATGATGGAAGAATGCATTCCGGAACCCTTCTGCAATGCCCTTCCAATAAGTATGGGACAGCAAATACAGGAAAATATTCCGGCCTTGCCGAGGGAAATTATGCATATAATGGAGAAGTAGGGCCGCATTCTCAGCGGGGACTCCCTTTGCGGGCAGGGCAAAGAATCTCCACGTCTACAGTCGCTCTCTTTTCTGATGGCGGACCGACAAGTGATGCCACATCTGTGGCCAACTATGTCTCAGCGGGAGTTATGGAGCCAACATTGACATATCCTAATTATTTCTATGTCGGTTATGGCGTTCATCAAAACGGATTAAACATACTTTTTTTGGATCAACATGTGAAAAAAATAAATAACAAAACAGTTAAAAAAGAATTATGGGAAAGGCATTAACATGAGCTATTCAACTTACAATCAGGTCGCAAAATTTATGCATTGGAGGATTTTTCTGCTTCTTTGGCTCTTGTTGCCTGCTATCTTCAATCAAGGATGCACCTCGGACAACAAGCGTTCTATTGAAGAAGCTAAGACCCTAAAGACTCTTTCAGTTAAAATCCAGAAATCTCTGGATATTGTTCCAATGCCGAAAAGCATCACCTTTACCGGAAAAAGTCTTAGCCTTTCTCCATCAAGTGTCTGTATTGTTTTGGGTGGGAAAGCTTCTCGTCAGGCTGTAATAGGCGCAGAATGGATAAATAAGCAAATAGTGCGTCTCGGCGGCAAGCAACTGCCTGTATACCTTGGAGAAACTGGACACGAAAAAATTAAGCTGTGCATTGGAAACATAGATGACAATCCTTGGATTGCTGAAGCCAGGGAAAAGGGATTTGTTGATATTGGCAAAGCCAATCCAGTTGAGCGCGGCTATGAAATAGTTCCGATGCCGGATGACAGAAAAATTTATTTGGCGGGATCCGATCCGCTCGGCGTTTTTTATGCCTGTGTGACATTTGCTGAATTGATAGAGAAAGAACAAGAGTCAATAATGTTCCCGGTTGCCAAGATACGTGACTGGCCAGACACCATTTATGTTTCTACTGACTGGGGCTGCATCTCTCCAGTTTTGGCTCCAGAGTTGGCACAGCTGATGGAGAAACTGTTATGCGGGAAAAAACTCTCATCACTAGAACAGAATAAGTTTCTCCAACGGCTTCAGGAATATTATGATTCAATGGCGCGAAGAAAAATTACCTTGGTCGAGTATGGAAATACCCCTAAAATTCGTGAAAGCAGATTTTTCACTAATCAGGAAAACGTCGAATTGCTCAGAAAAGGAATAGCCTATGGAAAGGAGCGTGGAGTAGGGGCTGCGCTTTTTGCTCTCTACCCATACGTAGGAAAGCGGCAGGATTATCCCGTGCTTTGGGACGCAATGCCGGAAGCAATGAAAACCTATGAAACTGATTGGGTGCGCTCTTGGAGCATGGATGACGCCCGCAGGGAAACCGCCAAGCGAGTTGCTCAGAGATATGTGTCTTTGGGGTTTTCGCTTGTTGCTTTTCATGATGCAGATACAGGAGGCAATGATAATCCAACACAATGGAATGATCGTTCACATGAAGACCGTAAGCGTTGGGGGAACAATTTCGCAAGCGCCGTGGCGCATAAAATAGGGATTTACTATGATGAACTGAAAAAAGCTGACCCAAATATCATGGTGGCTCTTTGTCAATATCCATATACTCTAGACGTTCTTGACCCTAAAATGGAGAAAAAAGGATATTTGTGCCGTCGCTACGGGAACAAGGTTGATGTGGTAGTGAATAATTGGCGGGAAAAAAATATCGATTTCTGGCATAAGATTAATAAAAAAACACCCAAAGGACTGATTTTGAGCATGCGGGAAACACAAGAGGCGTTAAGCGACGCATTTCGGAATATCATGTCCAGGCATAATATTCTGATATGGTTTGCTGTCCATGGCAGTGTTATCCGTAACGCTTTCTGGGGGGCTGGACCAGCTTGGACTGGTTCATTTTGTAAAAGGCAAGGCGATGTTGTCCTCCCTCGAGTCTCTGATTTGACGCTGGCGCCCTTCAATATTTTTGCAGTCAGGGAATATTCTTGGAACAAACAAGCCCCCGGAGCAACTCCTGCTATGAATCCAGTTCCAGTTAATAGTCCGTTGTTCAGCGAAGTTTATCCGCGCATCACCCGGAATCTTTTTGGACGCAAGGCTGCCCCTTATCTGATCGCGGCTTTTTCCCCGAAATATCAGGTAGGACAACCGAAGTGGAATGTAATGGTCAATCCCCTTGACATTTTCACAAAGGAGGATGTGTCGATCGTTGACTCGCGTGTGGTGTCGCGATGTGTTTCATCAAGGTTGATGAACCGCCAGGCGGAGTTGTCCAAGGATGGCGCGGACAGTCTTGACAAGCTATGGCGGCAATGTCAGAAGGAAAAAGATCGGGCTGGCATGGATCCCGTTGCCTATCGGAACTTCGTTTCTCTTCGGGAATGCTTGCATGCATGTTACTGGATGGCATCTGTAAAAACCTCTTTATTAGCGGTAAAGGAGTGTAAAAAGAAAAATGATATATCTGGCGCGCTTGAGGCGGCGAGAAAAGGAGTGCGCCTAATAGATACCGCAAAGGCCGGACTGGCAAAACTGGCATCGGAACGTCCAAATGATCCTATTCTAAACCAAAATGACAAGAAGACTTATTCGGGCCGCTTATGGCGGATATTTATGGCAGACAATCCCAGTTTTAACCCGTCTCTCAAAAAACTTAAAAGAGAGATAGCTGAGCTTTCCAACCAAAAAACGAAGAATATAGCCCAAAGAAAAGATGCCCCGCGCCCCGTGTCCCTCCCAAAGGGATTTGTCCCTAAAGTGGAAGTGTCCCTTGAACGCTCCGAACAGGCACAGCTCACCCAAACGGACGGAATAGTCTCTTGTGTAATAATCCACGGTGTTCGTGTAAAAGCCAACTTGGATTTGCACAATATACATGTAAAAGTCATTCCCTATTCATCGCTTTTTAATGGTGAGGAACAAACCTTATTTGCTTCTCGAAGTCCCGGACGCGACTTTGCCGAATATTTTAGTGAACCTGTCCGTGTCCCTTTTGATAAAATTACACCTGAGACAGAAATTGAAGTCATAGTCAAAAGCAAAGAAGGAATTTTCAAAAAGCGATTTAAGTTTCAACAGAAAATAAAAGGCATTCGTACACGAAAAACTAAAAGTTGACCTTTCTTTCACATTTATCCCACAGGAAACTGGCAAAAGTTCAGCCAATAGGAGCTAAGCAAGAATTATAATGAATAGCAAAATGGGAAAATGGATTTTTTTTCTTCCGTCTTACAGCTCTGATCTCTGACGAGAAGCTCAATCAAGATGCAAAGACCGCCGCCGCGAGGAAAAAGCGCGCCGACAATCAGGCGCAGAGGACAATAAATCTTCGCGGCTGCCTGCATCGCCTCCAGAAGCAGCCTGAGTTTGTAAAACGTCATTTTCATGAGGAGCGTGTTAAATATGCAATTTAAACCAATTAATGAAGAGATCAACAAAAATGGAAAACACTGAAGTAGGATATATTTTGGCTGGAATAACAACCCTGGCTTGGGGGCTGGCTGTTATTCCTGTAAAAATGTCCAAAAGTCCCGGAAGCAAAGGCATAGCTTTTAGCATCCCTGCCGGAATACTTATTTTGCTTCCATTTTTAATTTATACCCTGTATTATAATTTAAGCTCAATAAATATTGCCTCACTGGATGTGTTGTCATTTTTTATTATTGCCGGAGGAATATGCCAATTTCCTTTGGCAACAATATGTTATTACGAAGCCATTAGGAACGCGGACATATCAACAGTCACTCCACTGCAATGCCTTAAAATGCCAATGGTTATTGGCATTGTTTTAGTTCTTGGCATAGAAACTGTTTCCCTTCATTCAATTATTGGATGCCTGATAGGGATTGTCGGGGCTGTTGTAATCACAGGCAAAAAAAAGAAAAATTCCCACCCCCAAAATACAGAGGCCACATTGCATATTAAAAAAGGCATTATACTTGTTTTGTTGGCATGTTTGTTTTGGAGTATGGGCGATCTTCTTCTCAGGGAGGCAATCCAAGGTTTGCCTTCAACGGTTGTCACTCCTGTGGCGCTTTTTGTGGGAGGTTTGGGATTTTACATCTGGACTTTTATAAAAGGAAATGCAAGAGAGGTGTTTGGCATTCCGCTGCGGGACAAGATTTGTTACAACATCCATGGAGTTGTTAGTTTTGGCATAGGATACTGCACATTTTTAGCAGCTATGAGTTATATTGGAGTAAGCCGGACAGTGATAATAACGAATTCCTGGCCGCTTATATCATTTTTAGTGGGGATTTTTATCTACAGAGAAAAAATTTCAGTCACAAAAACAGTCGGGGCCTTCCTGCTAATCTCAAGCATTTATTACGTGATTATAACCTAAATAATGAAGGAAATATAAATTCATGAATAATCTTTCCGCTGGGAGTTCAGAAATAATTATAACTCCGCCAATTGGCGCAGATATGGAAGGCTACAGCAAAAGAATAGCGCAAGGAGTTAATGACGACATTAGAGCCACTGCTGTAGTTCTTGACAATTCGTCACATAAAACAGCAATATGCTCAGTGGACCTTTGTGAACTGAAAAAGCCATTGATTGAATCAGTCCGCAACAGGATTGCCCACAAAATTGGGATTTCGCCTGGAGCTGTCATTGTTGCCGCGACTCACACTCATTCGGGACCTTCGCTTGACAGCGACAATATTATCAATCAAAAATGGCTTCTGGAGTTTGAAGACAAACTCGTCAAAGTTGTTTTAGACGCGAATGACAATCTGCGCGATGCCGAAATTGGTTCAGCCATAGGCGAGGCGGAAGGAATAGGAGGCAACCGCAATGATCTGCAAAACGGGCCAATAGATCATTCTGTGAACCTTATAAAAATAGTGGATGCCGAAAATAAAAAAATAATAGCAGTAGTCATTAATTATTCATGCCATGCAACGACTTTGGATCTGCACAATAAGTTGATTACAGCTGATTACCCCGGCTTCGCGAGAGAATATATTGTAAAATTCTTTAAAGGAATAAAGGTTCTTTTCTTGAATGGGGCTTGCGGAGACATTAACCCAGGTGGATATTCTGCGGAGGATTCAGCAATGGGAATACCTATTCCCAATCGGACATTTGAAAGAGCAATTGAAATAGGTGAAATATTGGGAAAGGAAGCGCTGCGTTTGATAAAAAAAACACTTACGCACAGACAGGTTAATATTCAAACTGAAACCAGAACTGTTCATATGCCTTTGAAAAAAATGAAGCTGCCAGCGGAAGCTGATTTAAAATTTATAAAGGCTCAAAAAAAGCTCAAGGCTCTTGACCTCGCAGAAGTTTCAGATAAAAAAGAATATTATCGTTGTAAGATAGAAGCTATATATGCTGAATATGAAAAAAAACAGGCAAAGACATTCTTTTATGCTTATTCAAACCGAATAGTTCCAAATGAAATCCAGGGTGTTGCAATTGGAGACAGCTTATTGGTCGGTTTTCCAGGAGAAGTTTTTACTGAGATTGGCACAAGCCTTAAGGAATATTCTTCTTTTAAGAAAACTTTGGCGGTCAGTTATGCAAATGACTATGCCGGATATTTCCCTTCTCGCAAAGCGCTGAAAGACAACATTGGATATGAAGTAAAAATGTGTGATTATGATGAGACAGCAATTAAGCATTTGGAGGCAGAGGCAAAACTGCTTGCCGATGATCTATACAAAGCGATCAAGCGTTGAATTGAGTTAAATTGGGAACTTGTACAGGAAATTTAAAAAAGGATTTTATAAGCATGAAAACGGTAATCTTGGGAGACACCGGAGTGCAGATTAGCGGAATCTGTATGGGGACTGCGCTTTATGGATCACGCATCGATAGCAGCATTTTACAAAAATGCCTGGATGCCTATTTTGACGAAGGCGGGCGCTTTATTGATACCGCCAACAAATATGCGGCATGGGAGGATGGCTGTAAGGGAGGAGAAGCTGAGACTTTTATCGGAGAATGGATGAAAAAGCGCAGCAACCGCAATAAGCTCTTTATAGGAACAAAGATTGGATATTCTTACGGAGATGTGCCAACCGGACTCTCTGCGCAATTGATTGAAAAGGAATGTGAGAAGAGCCTGAAAAGGCTTCAGACTGACCATATTGATCTGCTTTATGCACATTGTGATGACAGAACTACGCCACTGGAAGAAACTCTGAGCGCCTTTGACAGACTAATAAAAAAGGGGCATGTTTGCCACATCGGCTGTTCAAATACACGGGCTTGGAGAATCGCTGAAGCCCTGAAAATAAGTGAGCAAAATAACTTTGCCAAATATTGCTGTATTCAGCAGCGTCATAGTTACCTTCGCCCCAGGCCATCTGCGAATTTCGGAAATCAACCCGAATTTGCGAATGAAGATTTGTTTGACTTTTGTTTGGAAAGAAATATCACCCCCACAGCATATTCAGCGTTGCTTGGCGGCTGCTATGATGGGAACAAAAAAGCTGTCCCTGGGAATTATTCCGGCCCCGACAGCAATGCTCGATTAAAGGCCATCAATGGCATCGCGGAAACACACGGACTTACAGTAAACCAATTAGTTTTAGCCTGGATGTTGAATCATTCCCCTAAAGTCATACCTGTTACAAGCGCAAGCAAACCGGAGCAGGTGAAAATAAATATCAAAGCTGCTGATATTGAACTATCAGAAGATGAAATGAAACTTTTAAACGAAGCAGGCATATAAACAGTTTTGCCATAATGTGCAATATACCCCGGAAGGCGCCACAAAATATTCCGGGTAAAACATTAAAATAATAAAATGAAGGGCTTTTAATCATGTGTACGGTTGGTTTTGTTCGAATCAAAGAAGGTTTCATTGTTTTTAAAAACAGGGATTTGCCGCCAAGCCATACTGTTGACAACAGCTTGACCTTTGTTTCAATGCCTGATACTCATTTTCTGGCCGGAGTGAACATTGAAACAACACAATCTGAAGGTGTTTCCATTGGCGTCAATAAACACGGGGTTTGCGTGGCTAATACTCATGCATATTCATCATCTGACATAACTTACGATCATCTTTGCGGCGAAATATTAAACCATGTCCGGAAAGCTGAAGATCTTGCAGGCACAGTTGAAGACTACATGCGCGGCAAAAGCCTGCAGGGAGGAAAAATCCTGGTTGTGAGTCGCAATTGGGCTTATTTAGTTGAAGTATTCAAAGATAAGTTTGCCATCAAAGAACAAGCTAATTATCATGCGATGACCAACCATTATGAATTGCTGCCTCTTGTGAAGAAAAAGATCGACAGAAGTTCAGTTATCCGGCGACGCAATGCATTGGATGCGCTATTGAATGTAGAAGCGGCAAAAGATCTAAAAAGCCTTTTACGCTCTCATGTTCCGTCCAAGGGAAAATGTTCAATATGCGTGCATGGAGGGGAAAAATCTTTCACTGAGAGCAGCCATATCATTGAAATTGTCGATAATAAAATCAATTGGCATTATCTGACTGGCAACCCATGCGAGAACGACTATATGGTCAAAACCATTTTTTAACATTTGAGAAAATTAAGAAACAGGATAGCTAAATTTGGAATTTCTCAAGAAAAATTCACTGAGCTTTTACCGGTTAATATTAAAGCAAGGAACCAGTTATGTTTGATGATAGCAATTCGCTGAAATTGAAAGAGTTTTCCGGGAAAGTGTCGATTCTCCAAAAAGAAACGGAGAACGTCTGGAATTTCCCCGATTTTTCTTTAACCGTTGAAAAGAGCGAGCAGGCAAAAAAGTATGTATGGAATCCGCGACTCAGCGCATTGAAGAATTCTTCAGAAATCGACTATATTGAAATTCTCAGGCTTGAACTGCCCTTCAATGAACTCCGTTTTTTGCGCTTCGGGCTTAATATGCCCGGAGACCCGGTCCGTTTCGGCATTTTAAACAAAAAAGGAATAATGCCTTCAATAGGCAAGTTTGGAGCTGATTATTTTTTTGAAAACGAAGAGCGCATCACTATTTCGAACAATAGCCTTTTAGCTTTTTCAACAATCGACAGAAAAGAAATATACGTCATTGGAGCCGGTTCGTTTCAGGTAAGTGAAGGAACAATATTGCTTGAATACGATAAAAAGGCAAAGAAAATTTTCATCAGTTGCCGCCATTCTCTCGACGGACTGTATATTCCGGCTGAAACAGAAAAGCAATTGGATTCTGTTATTATGCTCAAAGGCGACAACTTAAATCGGCTTCTGGAAGAGTGGGCAGAACTTGTTTCCGGCAATTGCCGTGCGTTGATTCCCGAAGAGCCCCCGACAGGTTGGAATGACTGGCAGTATTATCGCTATGAAAAAACTCAGGAAGACGTGCTCGACAGTTCCGAGGCTCTGGCAGAACTAAAAGAAAAAGGTTATCCTCTCAACTTCGTTCAGGTGGACGGAGGTTTCTGCATGCATATGTCGGAATGGTCAATCCCTAAGCCTGAATTTTCAGAAGGGATCGGCTGCCTAGCTCAGAAAATAGAGAATATGGGCCTTAAATTCGGCCTCTGGCTTGCGCCGTACATACAGAACAAATTTACCAATGTGGTGAAGGAGCATCCTGAGTGGCTTCTGCTTGACAAAGAAGGAGAGACCGTTGAACTAGCAAACTCCAATGTCGGGCATTCCTGCCTTATAGACTATTCACTTGAAGAGCCTTTTCAATGGCTTCGCAAAGTAGTAAGGATGTTTGTGGATGAATGGAAAGTCAAATGGATAAAACTCGACGGGCCCAACTATAATTTTTACCGGAAAGGCGTCTTGAGAAACCGCTCAATGACGATTACTGAGATGCTATCCAAGACCTTTGACGTGATACGGGAAGAGGCCGGGCCGGGAGTTCTTGTCGAAGGCGAGGGAATGATGGGGATAGCGCTTGGGCGGGTTGATATGCACAGGGTTCAGGCGGACAATCATCCAAAATGGTATGTTGAAAACAATTCGGCCTCCCCATATGCTCCACGTGTCTATGGAAAAGAGCTGCTTATGTCTTTTCTGCATAACCGCTGGTGGTGCAACCATCGGGAAAACGTGATTCTCCGCAGCTATTCTTCGCCTTTATGCTACGCAACGACAATCGACCCCAATGTCGTTGAATCGCTCTTTACCGAGCCGGAGTTCCGTACGCAACTTGCAACGGCGGTCATGGGATCAGGCGGTTTGCTTCTAACCGATCCGATGAAGGAACTGATGCGCGACAGAGAGCGCTCTGTGTGGATAGCAAAACTGCTCCCGGTTTATTCGGCTGCCGCCGAAATTGTCGATGAATTTCCAGACACTTGCCACCCCTCGATATACCGTACGCAAATTGATAATGATTTAATTTTCTACAGTTTCACCAACTGGAGCGACCAGACTTCCGATATGGAATGCCCTCTGCATGACGCGGCGGAATATCATGCCTTTTCCGTATTTGAACAACTCCCCCTCGGCGTAGTGAAAGGAACACTCCGGGCAAAGGGGGTTTCGGGGCACGACAGCCGGATAATAGCCTTGAAACGCAAAAGCGAGTATCCGCAGTTGATTGGCTCTGACATGCACCTGCTTCCTGGCACAGTGGATATGAAAGATATAGGCTTTGCCGCCGGCGTTCTCCAGATTGAAGTGAATCACTTCAAACAGGATGACAACCGCCTGTTTCTTGCGGCAAACGGGCATAAA
>CAZYVR010000220.1:0-9973 GCA_964651145.1 uncultured Victivallales bacterium
TATCAGCTGTTCTGACTCTGTGTCGAGTGAGGATGTCGCTTCGTCAAAAATAAGGATTGGCGGGTTTTTCAAAAACGCTCTGGCTATGGACACTCGCTGCTTCTGCCCGCCTGAAAGTTTTACTCCATGCTCGCCCACCAGTGTGTCAAAGCCATCTGGAAGCGACAGCGCCAAATTATAGATGTTCGCGTGCCTGGCTGCTTGAACAAGCTCCTCTTCCGTGGCCCCAGGACGTCCGAACATTATATTTTCGCGCAATGTAGAGTCAAAAAGAAACACGTTTTGCTGGACAATGCCTATATTTTCGCGCAAGGAATTTTTCTGCAAATCCATTATGTCGTTTCCATCTATAAGGATTTGGCCTTGCTGAGGCTCGTAGAAACGTGGGATCAAAGAGGCCAGAGTTGATTTGCCGGCTCCGGATTCTCCAACCAGAGCCACAGTCTTTCCTGCCGGAATATTTATGTTTATGCCATTCAGGATCAGATCAGTGTTGTCTTGATATTTGAATGAAATGTTTTCCAGCTTCAGCTCGCCTTTTATGTCATTCAGGGGGCGCGCGTGTTTTTTGTCTTTGATGTCCGGCTCCACATCCATTATTTCCACGAAGCGCTCAAAAGAAGCGGTTCCCTGCTGATATTGCTCTATGAAGTTTATTATTCTGTGAACAGGGCGGAGAATGAATGGCATGTAAAGCAGGAACGCGACCACGTCCGCCAAGCCTATTTCTCCTTTGTGAATAAGATAAGAGCCGTATCCCAGAATAATAATGCTGTAGAGTTCCACAAAGCAGATCATTCCCGAATGAAATTGAGCCAGTGTGCAGTACATTTTTTCTTTTGACAAGCGGAACTCTATGTTTACTTCTCCAAATTTTTCTATTTCCTCTTCTTCTTTGGCGTATGATTTTACTTCGCGAATCCCTTGTATTGAATTTTCAACATTGCTGTTGATGTCAGCAATTTTTTTCCTGACCTGACGAAAGCCTTTTTTCATTCGCCCTCCATAGAATATGCCCCAGAAGAGCATTAGGGGCAAGGGGATGGCGGCCGCAAGAGCCAGCTTTGCGTCAAAGCTGAACATAAAAGAGAATGAGCCTATTATCATGCAGAAAGCAATGAAAAGATCTTCAGGGGCATGATGCGCCACTTCCGCTATAGTAAACAGGTCGTTGGAAATCCTGGACATTATATGCCCGGTCTTGGTGTTGTCAAAGTATTTGAAAGAAAGCTTTTGCAGATGCGCGAAAAGCTCTGAGCGCATGTCGGTTTCCATGCGCGTTCCGAGTATGTGCCCCCACTTGGTGTTGATGTAGGAGGCAATGCTCATCAAGAGCGCCAGGACAACCATAAGGCCTACGCAGCAGGCGCCCATAAACATATCGTCGCTTGGGATATAAACTTTCAAAAGCTTCCGCGCAAGGAAAGGGATGCAAATGGCCAGGCAAGCCCTCAGGAAAGCGGTTGCCATGTCCACTGCAAAAAGTTTCCAGTGCGGCTTGTAGTATTGCGCAAATCGTTTGATCATTTATAAAAGTTAACCGCTGTTAACGATCCTGCAATCATTAAACGTATTTTTCCGGCTCAATATTAAATTAATTTCGGCAAAGCATATTGACTTTTATTTCCACGAGTAGTATAATGTAGCATCGGTTTTATAATGTAACACTAATCATATCAAAGGAATTGGAATGAAAAATTATCCAAAGCTGTATCTTGAGAAGATCATGGAGAAGCTGGAGCTTATCTGTGAAAATCAGAAAGAAACGATGGGAAAAGCGGCTGGAATGATGGCCCAAAAAATAAAGGAAGACGAAGTTGTCTACGTGTTTGGCAGCGGCGGGCATTCAAATATGATGGCGGAGGAAATGTTTCATCGCGCTGGCGGATTGGCCTGCATCAGCCCGGTTTTCGCGGACAGCATCAGGATTCCGCATGTTCCTCTAGGCGAGCGGGCTCCCGGTCTTGCGCCTTATATTCTTGATTTCTACGGAATAGGCAAAGGCGACTTGCTGTTGCTTGTAAACGGCTACGGCATAAACCCGGTGACTATTGAGACTGCCATTGAGTGTCAGAAGCGCGAGGTTGAGGTGATTGCTGTGACTTCCACCGACTATGCGGAAAAGCTTCCGAGGGATTTTCATGGAAGACACAAGACCGGACAAAATCTTCACGAGATGTTTAACACTGTCCTTTATACGTATATGGAATACGGCGACGCCATTGTGGAGATGGACGGCCTCGAAAGCATGATAGGATCATATTCAACATTCGGCAACGCTTATATTTGCAACTGCCTTGTTATTGAAACCTGCCGGATTTTGCTTGAACAGGAGATTGAGCCGCCTATAATAAACAGCATAAACGTTGTCGGCGGCATGGAAAAAAATCAGAAGCTATACAAAAAATACAGAGAAAAAATCCGCTGGCTTTAATTTGCGCGCGCAACATGGAGAATTTGTCATGACGAACAAAACAACAGGGGAGCCGCATTGGCAATGGGTCAAGGAATCTCCGGTGGCCATACTTGAAGAAAACGAGCTTCCAGCGTGGAACAATGCGGCTCAGGTGGTCAAAGCCGTTAAAGCTATGGGCGCTGAATTTATGCGCTATCCGGCTATACGCTGGGGCGTTCATTCATTCGGCAAGTCCGAATTTCTTCAGAAGTATCCGGATCTTGGCGAACGCGACCTTTTCGGAGAAATCCGCGAAGCAATGCGCGACAACGGAATAAAGGTTATGGCCTATGTCCATTACGGCGTGCTTCATTCATATGTGAAAGAGCAGCACGAAGACTGGATGGTACGCAACGCCGATGGAGCACTTGACCGTTGGAACGGGCATCACTACAAGGCTTGCCTCGCCAACGATGATTTCATTTCCGCAATGCGCGGCGCAATATGCGAGCTTGTCGCCAGATACGGGCCGGATGCTTTGTATCTTGACGGCCCCACATGGTATTGTCAGGAATGCTACTGCGATTCCTGCAAGAAAAAGTACTTGGACATGTTCGGCGAAAAGCTCCCCTTGAAGCTTTCATTTGAAGATGGAAGCCGGAAAAAATACAACATAATGCGAGACAAAATAATCGCAAAAATAGTAAAAGACTTGCGCGAAAGCATTGACCTCCCGAACTTTCCGCTTCTCTTCAACACTGTGATGAATTACAATTGGGCGCATCGCTGCGGCAGATGCGAATTGACATGCGCAAACGCCGATGGCGGAAACACCACTGAAGTGCATCGCCCCGGCTCGTTCTGGGATATGTACGAGAGCGTGAAGCTGGGCGAATCGCTAGACAAAGTGTCGATGTGCTATCTGCCGCCGGGGCCTTATGAAACCTTGCGCACATTCAATATGCAGGAAATAAAAACTCTTGGAGCTGCCTATCTCATGCACGGAGCCACGCCGATGCTCGGAACTGTTTCAAGCTTTTTGAATGACGAAACAGGCGGCCCCGTAATGAGGGAGTTTATAGACTATTCAAATAAACACAGAAGCGTTTATTACAGGAGCTCTCCTGTCAGAGACGTGGCTCTTATTTTTCCGCGCTCAGGCGCAGAGCATTCAGCCGGAGAAGATGCCCAAAAAGTTACGGATTATTTTAAAGGAGCCTTTAGGGCGCTTCTGCATGGGCATGTTCATTTTGACACATTTTACGACACGCGCATAACAAAGGAAAAGCTTGCCGGATATCGCGCGGCATGGATTCCTGCAGGCGTTTCCGTCAGCAAAGAAAACGCGGACGCGCTTCGCGAATACGTCTCGGATGGCGGATCTCTTTTTGCTTCAGGCCGATTTTCCATGATGAATGAAGACGGCAATAAACTTGACAATTTTGCCTGTTCAGATTTACTGGGCGTAGACTATGTTCAAGACCAGCCGGAAGACCATTACAGAACGCGCGAATATAGAGAGACCGGGCCGCGGCACGGATATTCATTGATTCCTGAGGCCTACTTAAAAATCAGGGACGAAAAACTGTTTAAAAAAGATGTTCTCATTCCCGCCAGCGACGGCGTGGTGGGAGTTGACAACTTGAAAAGATTCATAGAATACACTGTTGTCAAGTTGAACTCTGACGCCCGGATTCTCGCGGATTTGCATTTGCCATCCGGCGGTGCGTTCGGAGAGCCGATGGAGTTCCCTTTGGGAACGCCGCCGGGCATAGTCTTGAACAGGTTCGGCAAAGGGAAAGTCGTTTATATGGCGACGCCGATAGAGAAAAACTATTTGCGGCGCGGGCTTCCTGAAATAAGAGAGCTTGTTAAAAAGCTGTTTGGCTTGCTGCTTGACGATAAACCTTTGCTGAAGCTTGACGCGCCGTCAGGGGTGATCGCGAATCTGACGGAAGATACCGACAATCTTTATCTGCACTTGCTTAACTATTGCGGAACTGTTCAAAATGACAATTATTACCTTGAGTGGACGGCTCCGCTTTTTGATTTGAAAGTTGATGTTGCATTTGACGGCAACGCAGGCAAGATTATCAGCCTTGGCGACAATCGGGAAATTGAATTCAAGCAGCGCGAAGGACGCGTTTGCTTTAGTGTTCTAAAACTGGAAACATTCGAGACATATGTTATTTCCAAGGGAGAAAAACAGCGATGATACAATCAGTAGTTAGAGCTATCGACATACTGGAAACCGTTTACAGGCAGCCGGAAGGCGAGGCTGGCCTTGTGGATATAGCCAGGGCGCTAAACCTTGACAAATCCACTGTTTATAATCTTATAAAGACATTGAAGTCGAAAGAATTTATAAGCCAGGACAAAGCGGGCGGAAAATATAGCTTGGGCTCCAGATTGCTGGAGCTGGCGCGTGGAGAATTGGACGAAGCGCACCTCAACAGGATTGCTCTTCCGTTTTGCGAAGAACTTTTTGAGAAAGCCGGGGAAAGCATATCTCTTGTAGTATTCCTCAAAGGCGAGCTGCGCCCGATCTGCCGCCTTCTTTCCCAAAGCGCCGTAGTGGCTCAACCCGGCAACCGCAAGCCTTTGTACTCCACCGCGTCCGGCAGGAGTCTTCTGGCTCAGCTTGACGCTGATTCTTTGAAGACAATCGTCAAGATTTATGGATATCCAGGCCAGGATTGGGACAATATTTCAAGCCTTAAAGAATTGACCAAAGAGCTTGCGGCCATAAAATCTGAAAAATTTGCGGTAGTCATTTCAGACGAGCGCGAAGTTGCGGCCCTTGCGGCGTTTGTTGAAGCTCCGGCATCATACGGCCCGATGGCCCTTGCGGCGTTTCTGCCAAATTACAGGTTTAACTCTTCAAAAAAGAAAGAGCTGTCCAGGCTCTTGAAAGAATATTCCGAAAAAATATCTCTGCTTCTAAGGCAAGTGTAACTTGCTTTAAACAAAACATTTAACAGAAAGGCGCTAAAATGAACAAGAGCGTTTACGGGGGCTTTTTGTCTCTAAATCAGAATGAACTGTCGAAAAACAAGGAACTTAAAGATCTTGCCGGGCATTATTGCGCTCATGAATTTAATATACTCGGAAGCGGCTGGCGAAAAGTGTTTCACGGAATGAAGACCGAAGGATTTGAAGGGAAAAATTATTCCCGCAAATTTGGCAAAGATGAAGCAAGGAAAGAGCTGCCTGAGTTTTACATGAAGGAGCATGACAGACTAATGGGGTTGGCCCAGGGTTTTGTCAATGATTATGCGCCGATAGATTGGCAGATAGATTTTAAATCAGGCTTTCGCTTTAACGCCGGAATACATCATTCTGAATTAAAGTACGGAGTTGTTGAAGGAGTCGACGCCAAGGTGTCGGCAGATCTGGGCAG
Source organism: uncultured Victivallales bacterium (assembly GCA_964651145.1). GTDB lineage: Bacteria > Verrucomicrobiota > Lentisphaeria > Victivallales > GWF2-45-14 > CAZYVR01. The sequence goes on from CAZYVR010000220.1 coordinate 5,796, forward strand.
GCTTTATCAGCTTGTGACTTTAGCAAAGGCGCACAAAGCTTTTGGGGGCGAAAAGCACAGAAATGAATGCCTTGCGCAACTCATGGATTTCATCGCTTCAAACCCTTCAGAGCACGGAGCCGCATGGCGAGCCAATATGAATGTGTCTATTCGAATCGCCAACATTATAGCCGCGCTCGATATCCTTGGCGATGCGCCCAAAGAATTGGAGCCCATTTTTAACAAGTCATTCGCGGATCATGGCAATTATATTTTCAATAATCTCGAATTCCCTCAAAACCATTATCATCCCAATCATTTCATCGCCAATCTGGCGGGGCTGCTTATGGTGTCAGGGCGCATCAAGAGCTGGCATAAGGAAGCCGTCAAATGGCATGAATATGCAATAAAAACCATAAGCGAGGAAATCCTCAACCAGAGCTGTCCCGATGGAACAAATTTTGAAAATGCCACTTCTTACCATTGTTTGGTTTTGGAAATGTTGTCCACGTCGCTTGTTTGGGAAGCAAAGCGGGAAGGACAACATTCGCCCGTTGAAATCCGTGAATGGATGGAAAAAAACATAGGCAAAAAATCGTCTGAAAGATTGAAAGGCATGTTCGATGCGCTGCAATATATTATCCAGCCCAACGGGCTTATTCCGCTGATTGGCGACAATGACAGCGGGCGCTTTTTGCTTTTGGAGGGAGAGGGCCTTGACAAGCGCGATTGGCGTTTTCTTTCCGTCACCGGGGCTGAGCTTTATGAGGACGCTTCTCTGCTTTCGTCTGATGTGGAGAGCGCTCATTTAATGTATGCAGAAACGCTCCTGGGCGTTTATCCGAAAAGGCGCTCTGAGGCTCCCCCTGAAAGCAAAGCTTTTTCCGATGCCGGCTACTATATAATGAAAACAGAAAACGACAGCGTGTTTATCAATTGCGGCCCCATTGGCACAGGCGGCAAAGGAGGGCATTCGCACAATGACAAACTCGCGCTCACTCTTTGTCTGGACGGGAAAGAAATATTTGTTGATCCGGGCATTTATGTTTATACAGCCAGCCGTTATTTCCGCAACCGTTATCGCTCGGCGCATTCTCACAATACTTTGCTGCTTAATGATTGGGAACAGAACCGGTATCTTGAGAACTCGCCATGGTGGGGCTGTCACGAGGACACAAAATGCGAATGCTTGCAATGGAAAACGTCAGAATCCATGGACATTTTTGAAGGTCGTCATTCCGGCTTTATGCGCTTTGAAAAAGGAGCCGCTCATAGAAGAAAAATCGCTTGGAAAAAACTTCAAAAACAAATTGAAATAACGGATTTTCTTGATGGCGGCGACACGATCCCAGGCAGTCGCATAGGGTTCAATCTGCACCCGGATTGCGTAATCGTCGAGTATTCGCAACTTAGCGTTAAATTTGAATGCCACGGCCTTTTGGTCAGCATGGAATCGGAGAACGGCGCGTGGTTTACCGAGCCTTTTTATTATTCCCCTGAATATGGCTCAAAAATTTATAGTCAACGGCTGGTTTTGGACCTGAATGAAAATTGCAGGGAAAATACTATAAAGCTTTCGTTCTAATAAAATGCGTCAGCCTGTCAAAGCTCGCCTTCGTATTCCTGATAGATCACGGAGCCGCAGGCTTTGCAGTGCGACGCGTCGAAATCATGCCCTTTCAGGCCGCATTTACGACAGGTTACCTGCCTTTTGTTTGCCTCTGCCCTTATAATGGACCTTACGATTTTTCCTGCCTGCCATGGCAGGAGAATCATGCCGCCCATAATCATTATTACGGTGGTCCATTTGCCAGCGCTGGTAATTGTCACGTAGTCGCCATACCCCACAGTGGAAAGGGTTATGACTGAAAAGTAAAAGGCGTCTCCAAAATTCTTTATGTTTGCGTCCGGCGCTGAGCTTTCGGCGTAGAGGATAAATCCCGAGGCAAGAAAAAGTATTGTAAATAAAGTAAAAAGAGCTCGCGTTACTTGCAACTGCAGTTGGTTGAGGGTGCCGAAAAAGAAAGTGTTTGTTTCCAGGAATCTTATAAATCTAAGGATTCTCAACACTTTCAACACACGGAAAAATCCAAGCTCTTTGACAGTGAAGAGCATTGGCAAAATCGAGGCAAGGTCTATAATTCCATAGAAGCTGAATATATACTTCAGCTTTTTTTCTGCCGCCCATATTCTGGCAAGATACTCAATGACGAATTCGCTTGCAATGAGAGCTTCTATTATTATAAGCCACAGCGGGCGCTTGTCCGCATAGTAGGTTCCCCACACGAACAGAGCGCATGCCGCCAGATTTAAAAACAGCATAGTCAAGTCAGTTATTTTTCCCGCAAAGCTATTCGAGTCATTCAGACAAAACGCGATTTTTTGCCGCAATATGTCCAGTTTTTCACTCATCCATGCCTCTTCCTGCTGTTTGCTTTCCTATGACAATTTTATGAATTTTTCATAAGCCTTGTCCCAGTCAGCCTTGCTTGCGTCGTCTGGCGCGAACTCTATTACTTCGAAGGAATTTTTGACCATTTCTCTGGCGTCGGCAAGCGACGCTATGTCGCCGTCAGCCATGGCTTGCGCGGCTATGTTGCCTATGGACGTTGCTTCAATGGGGCCCGCCACAACCGGTATTCCGATGGCGTCGGCCGCAAGCTGCATCAGCAGATGGTCCTGAGTGGCGCCGCCCACAATGTTAAGGCATTCGTATTTGACGCCGAGAGTTTCCTGCAATTTTTCGAGTTTTGCGCGAAAGCATAAAGCCAGAGAATCATAGATGCAGCGCAAAACTTCCGCGTCTTCAGAGACTTTGCCTTGTCCGCTTTCGCGGCATGAGTCCTTTATGTTTTGCGGCATGTTGCCTGGAGTAAAGAAGCGCTGGTCGTTTGGATTGATAAGGAACTTGAGGCGCGGCGTGTTTCTGGCGACCTCTTCCATTTTGGGATAAGTCGGGTTCTTTCCTTCTTCAGTCCAGACTCTTTTTGTCTCCTGGAAAAGCCATGCGCCCATTATGTTGGTAAGGAAGCGAATCTTTTCGCAAAGCCCGCCTTCGTTGGTGAAAGCCGCCTGCCTAGCTGTCTCTGTAAGGATAGGAGCGTCGATTTCAGCGCCAAGCAGGGCCCAGGTTCCGCAGCTCACATATGCCCATTTTTTATCAACGGGAGCCGGAACTGAAGCAACGGCGGAAGCGGTGTCATGGCTGCCTGCGTGCACTACTGGTATCGGGCCGCAGCCGAGTTCTTTTTGTATTGCCTCTGTGAGCGGAGCGGCTTTTGTGCATGGCGATTCTATTGGCGGAAATACAGATGTTGGAATGCCGAGTTTTTTGATAAGCTCGAAATCCCAGTCGCGTTTGCTTGCGTCGAGCAGATTGCTTGTTGAGGCTTCTGAGTATTCGCACGCTTTTTTGCCGCATAAAAGGTATGTGAGGGCGTCTGGTATAAATAGCAGTGTGCTTCCCTTAAAATCTTCGGGATGAGTTTCTTTGTGAGCCATAAGCTGATAAATGGTGTTCAACTGCATAAATTGAATGCCGGCGCGCGCATAAAGCTCTTTTTCCGGTATAATTGAAAACACTTTTTCGGGAATGCCATCAGTGCGCGAGTCGCGGTAATTGTAAGGAAGGCGCGCAAGCGCTCCGTCGTCTTTCAAAAGAACGTAATCCACGCCCCAGGTGTCAATGGCTATGCTGGATATGTCTTTTGTTTTGGCCAGCGCTTTTTTCAGTCCAGCTTTAATTTCGCCGCCGATTGCGTTGAAGTCCCAATAAAGGGAGCCGCCTATTTCCGTGGGGCCGTTTGCAAAGCGATGAACTTCTGTTAGAGATAATTTTCCGTCGTTCAGTTCTCCGAGTATAGCGCGCCCGCTGGAGGCGCCAAGGTCAAAGGCAAGGTAAGTTTTTTTCATATTTGCAAACTCCTGTTTAAATTTGTTCATTTTTCTTCTTTTAAGTTAATATAGGTATGCGCTTTTTTCAATTATATAGTTTATTGTAATTATCATTTAATGAGACAAGGGAAAGTTCTTTATGAAAAAAGCAATTATAATTGGCTCGACTTCAGGCATCGGCAGAGAGCTTGCAAAGCTTCTGACTGAACATGGATATTGCGTTGGGATTGCGGGGCGGCGAGAGGAAGAGCTTGAGAAACTGCGCTCAGAGCTTCCAGACAAATTTTTTGTCAGACGCATGGACA
>CAZYVR010000221.1:0-6467 GCA_964651145.1 uncultured Victivallales bacterium
AATTAACAGATAAGGAAATCGGTTCTTAACACCAAAGAACTCGGTACTCTCAAGGTCTTTATGTTTGCTTAAAATCTGTATTTCTTTGGAGGCAATTTTAATAGTTTTTTCTCTGGTAAATTGGGTTTCTTTCTGAAATATTTCCAATCTTATGTCCGCTAGCTCTTTTACCATCTTTCTGAAGGCTTCTCCATGTTGAATGCCTTGTTCAAATGGAGATCCGCTTATCTCTAGATATTGTTGAATAGGCATAATAAGCTTCCTTTTTTTAATTTTGTTTTTAAGATCTTTTGGCTAAACCATCCAGTATTAACTTATAAGCTTACCATTGGCTGCCGGTTTCTTTGCCTTTTAATTTTTACTCAACTCCAACTGAAATCTTAAAAGGATTCCCTATTATTTCGAGACACGGCCTCTTGTATGATAATGCTCTTGCCTTTTTGGCCGCATGATTCTTCATCGCCAGAAATTATTAGCACAAAAATCAGATTCATGATTTAGGGAGTTTGTTTCTAAAGCAAACTTTCACGCTGTCGCTAATATTTCACCTAACGATAATTACAAGCAACAGGCGTATCCTTGAAAAGCGCTGTTTAGTTCATGCATTCCTCAACAATTTCGCTCAAGGATCCTTCGGCGAGGCATATCCTTGAATCCGCGGCGCCATAGTATAAGCGCAAGGCATCATTGTCGTGATCTGCGATTGCCCCGCACGGGAATACTGTATTGGGCACCCAACCCTTAATCTCGTAGTCTCTTTCCGGAGTTAAGATCGGCTTTTCAGTGTGCCCGATGACTTCCCATGGTTTTTCCAGATCAAGCAGAATAGCCCCTATGCTGTAACAAGTCCCGCTGCATTGACGGTTAACCCCATGAATAACAGTAAGCCATCCTTTTTCTGTTTTTATTGGAGGCGTTGGGCCTATCTTTAAAGTTGCCCAACTGACGTGCCTCTGATTCATTACTGGTTTGAAGCATCCCCAGTGTATAAGATCTGGAGAAGAGGATAGCCATATATTGCCAGGGCTTGCGTTATCCCCGGATCCTGGTCTGTCAAGTTTATAATATTTCCCATTTATTTTCTCAGGAAACAACGAGGCCCCTCTGTTTTGAGGTTGAGTTATCACATCTATGCATTTATAACTTTTGAAGTCATTTGTCTTTCCAAGCACCCCAACTGGGCCGCCATTGGAGCTGGCAATCGGAGTCAATATGTAGTAGACCCCATCGATTTCAGTCACTCGACTGTCTATGATGTGCTTATTAATTGAAGTATAAGGGAATTGATTTTTATTTAGTTTGATGAAAGGCTCGTCACTTATTTCAAACTTAATGCCGTCATCACTTACTGCAAGGCGTGTTTCCCCCCCCGTGTTTGCGTATGGAATCACGGAAAGCAAAAGTATTGTCTTATCCTTATACTTCACCGGGCTGGGGTTAAATACTTGCATTATATTTCCAGGAACATCCTCGGGCACGATAAGAGGATTTTTCGGGTGTCTTTTTAAAATGGTTTGAGATTTCACGAATCTCCTCCTTTTTGTGTATAATTTACATAACATGTGAATGTGTTGCATATGAATATATTATAAGCGCTATATATTCTCGTGTCAATAGGTATTGTGTATTTATAGTAAATATAAAAAAATTGTAGTATATATCATATGGACTCTTGACACAAACTAATATTACAGGTATATATAATATATGAAAATATTACATATATTTGAAAGTTTTTCATAATGCCTAAAAGGAAATGCGCAAAAAGGACAATAGCAGAAATAGCTCAGATGGCTGATGTTTTCTGTCGCGACAGTATCTCGCGCCTTAAGTGGGCATCCTTGCGTCAAGAATTCAGGAACAAGAAAGATTTGAGAAGATGAATAAAAAAACAGCGTTAACTATTTATATGTTTTATTTTTTGTGCCTTTTTTTGGTTGCAGAAGATTCTAGATTTCTCGAAGTTAAAAAATTTGACCAAGCGCCTGTTATTGATGGAACAATAGAAAAACTATGGCTCGACTCGAAGCCTAACCGCATTTTTTATTTATTGGAAGGGAAAGACAAGAAAACAGATGGAACTGAACTTAGGCTTGGATATGATTCAAAGTGGCTGTATTTTGCGCTCAAATGCAGAGTTGACGATATTGAAGATATAGAAGAAACATCAAAAGAACCTGACGGCCCGTTGCATGCCGATGAATCTGTCGAAATATTTATTGACCCAGGCACAAATGGTAAGATGTACATTCATTACGTGCTTAACTCCGCCAATGTCAGAGCGGAGAAAACTGTTGCGCCTCCTTGGAAAAATAGAAATTGGAATATCCCTTGGCGCTCCTCGGTCTCCAAGTCGGGCAGTTTTTGGTATGCTGAAATAGCCCTGCCTCTTTATCAAATAAAAAAATATTCCAAGGGGGGACAATACAGAATAAACGTTGTCAGAAATAACATAAGTGCATTGCGTGATTCATCGTCGGTAAAAGTCGGGACTAAAAAAATCCACAGTTCCCTTGCCAAAGTAGCAAAAAGTTTCCATGATCCTGAGACTTTCATAGCGCTGAACAAATTTGAAAACTCTAAGCCCGAGAAAGTCCCGCTTTTTTCAGTCAGCGAAGTAAAAGCCGGTGAATATTTCATTAGAGGCAAGCAGTTATATTGCAGCATCTTCTTCGACCTTGAAAATTATTCAGAACTTAACGGCAAAGTTATGATTGAACTCAAAGACCAGTCTAGCGAGCGTCTGTGCATAATACGTGAAAGCTATGCCGTTGACGCAAAGGAGAAGAAGAAATGCCGAATTTTGCTTCCCTGCCTTTCTTTCGGAGAAAGAAATATTCAGTTAAACTTGCTTACTTCGTTAAATGAAGAGGTGCTGCAGTCTGTTGAAATAGAAAGCTCCGATGCCTTGAAGATCATGGACTGTTTCTTTACGCGCTCTTACTATACTGACGAGAAAAAAGCAACCCTATCGTCCTGCATTAAGCTTCCTGAACTTGAAGGCAAATATTTTGTTCAGGTCAAAAAGGGCAATGAAATATTACTTGCTAAAAGAATTGTCAAACAGAAAGAAGAACTGAGCGTCCCCATTGAAAACCTGAAAAATGGCAAACATAAAATAAAAATAAACCTTTGCAGTCAGGACGGAAAGGTGCTCTTTCGTGATGAAAAAATATTAAGAAAGCTGCCGCCAAAAGCGGGGTTTGAGTGGAAAACCGACAGGGCATCAAGAGCGTTGCTTCACGATGGGAAGCCTTTTTTTCCGATAGGGGTGTTTATAAGCTCTTTTGAAAACAATAAGAATATTTTTAAAGATTTATCTGATGCTGGATTTAACACGGTCATTCTTTTTGGCCCCGCCGCTGAAAGGTCTCCTGATGCTTATATCAAATATGAAAAAATAGCGGCACAGCATGGCCTGCATATAATTGGAATACCGGATTATATCTATGGGGGGGGCATAAAGCTTGACTATTTAAAAAAAGAATTGAACGAGAAAGAAATAAAACTCGGAGAAAAGCGTAGCTCCAGTATAGTGGGATTTCACTGTTGGCTTGCCAGCCAAAGAAAGCTTTCCAAGAAGCAACGAACAGAAGCATTCGGGAAATTATTTTATAAATCCCTTCCCATAGCTGAAGAATATGTAGAAAAACAAATGAATGAACCCAACCTTTTGGTATATTTCTACTTTGATGAACCGCGCCTCAAGCATATGGATCAACATATATTCGGAAGGGAACTCTATGAAAAAATCATCTCAATAGATGGTTATCATCCATGCATGGTAAACTATGACCCCTACGGTCTGAAATCCCTAAAAGACATGAAAATGGAGAAGGAAGGGACTGATTGGTGTGATATTATTTTGAATGATACGTATTGGACTCCCGGCTTTGAATCGGTAAACCATGTCACGAAATGGGCTTCCTATACAAATGAAATATCCAGAAAAATGCATAAGCCTTTTTTTGAAGTTCTTATGAACGAATATGTAAACAAGGCTCACAAAAGGATATTGAACAAAGAAGAACAGTTATGTCAAACTTGGCTCGCAATCATATGTGGAGCTAGAGGCATTTTTTATTTTAGATATCCTTTGGAAACAGATTATGCTTTGAACAGCCTTAAAAATGCAATGAAATATCTAAGAAAAATCTCAGACATTTCCGTTAATGATAACATTATGGATGCCATTAAATATTTAAATGAGGATTTTTCACCTGAGGACGACAAGTTTCCATTAGTTCAGGCATGTGTAAAAAAAATAGCCAACAATAAATATCTAGTTTTAGCTGCAAACAGCGCCCCGTTATCTGTGAATATGAAAATAAACATAGAGGGCCTTGAAGGAATAAAAAAGATAAAAAGGCTTTTTAAAGAAAAAGAATTTGCTGTAAATAATTCCTGCTTTTCAGAAAAAATAGAGAAATATGGAGTAAGGGCATACATTATAGAATATGAAAAAAAATCGAATAAAAATTCTTTGTCCATAAAAATTTCCACTGAAGCTGAAACCGAAAATTTTTTAAAAGAAGAATACATCTCCTCTACTGGCAGGAAAGACAAAAAAAATATAGCCATTAATCCTAGCTTTGAAGAAGAAACTATAGAAGGCTTGCCTGATTATTATCGTGGCGGGGTTGCTGATAGAGAAAATATCTATGAAGGAAAGAAAAGTTGCCGCATTGAAGGAAAACTTGTTTTTAGAATTTCTCCTCAAGTCAAAAAAGAGACTGACTTTACGCTCTCTTTTTATATGAAATCAGATAAAGAAGACACCAAAGCGCTCGTTTGCAGTGACGTAATTGGCTATAAAAATGTATTTAATATAAATCGGGAATGGAAAAGATATTCTTTGACATTCAAAGTTCCAGCGAAGTTGTCAAAGTATAAGCATAGCATATGTATTTTGATTTACGGGAGCGGCACGTTTTGGCACAAAGCAGGCACAAGGCTTGGCAAAAAAATCTGGATTGACGCCATACAGCTTGAAAAAGGGACGAAAGCAAGCAAGTTTGAAAAATAAGGGTATTTTTATGAAAATATTTTCCATGAAATTTAAGAGAAGGCTTTTCCGTAAGAGGACAATTATCAATTTTACTCTAATCGAATTGCTCATAGTGATAGCCATAATCGCAATTCTCGCCTCCATGCTCCTCCCTGCGCTGAAAAAAGCAAAGGGGAAAGCAGTAGAGATAAAGTGCAGCGGTCGTTTAAAACAGTATGGAGCGGCAGCTTCAATGTACAGTGGCGACTGGAATGGATTTATTCCCGCAACCAGTTATGATGGAAATGATCAAGATACATGGTGGAATACTACAGGAAAAAACAATTCTCCCGAGCGCTTAGGAAAGTATGTTCCTGACGCAACGATAGACGGTGTTCCTGAATACTATCAAGTCTCAGGTTTTGGCTGTCCTATATGGGAAAACGAAGACCAGAAGAAAACTGGCCGCTCTTATGGGATGGTTGCATGGGCTGATCCCAAGTGGAATCCGCAGGGCACCTCTAAGCCTTTTAAGATTTTACGAACAATGAAGCCTTCACAAAAATGGTTAATAGGAGACACAAACATTATGTATTTTTACCAGGGTGATGGAGGTAGTTCTACTGCTATTTATGCAGCAGGGGCATTAAGTGCAAATAATTACAATAGCGGAACACTTTACCGCACACCTCAGCCACGGCATCAGGGAAGATTTAATATGGTTCATTTTGATGGCCACATAGAATCATTCAAGGAATTCGGTCCTGGAAATACAGAAATGGCAGAAAAAGCAAACCCCATAGTTGAATGAAAGCTTTGGAGTGGGTAGAGGTCCAGGCGCTTCCTGAAGTATGTTGCGCAACAAAATAACTGTTCCCTGATTTTTCCCGTTGCATGCCTGAGCATGTTTCTATCACAAACCATTCTCTGTTTGTGCTGCCAAAAAATAATGAGTAAATTTCTATGAAATAAGTGGGTGATACTGTTTGAAACTGCTCTTTTTCAGTTAATTTTATCTGGATTTTTGAATATGCAATAAAAATGGGGATGCCGTGAAATCAGCATCCCCATAATTATAAGATTTTTAGGCTGTCAGTATCTATGCCTGTTTGAGATAATCGGTTTTCTTTCCTTCCAGGAGCAAGCCAACTTGATCAAAGTCGATCGGCACATAGTCTTTTTTCTTCAGTTGCTCGCACAGCTCCAGCCAAGCCGCATGATTCCAATTCCCCTTATATTTCTTGACGAAATCCATCAAGATTCTTGAACGAGAAAGCCGTTTCAAGTTGTTCGATTCACATTTTTTTGCTGTCGCCGGAGTGGATTTTTTTGCTGCTGCCTTTTTCTTTGCAACAAGAGTTTTAGCTGTTGCTGTTTTAGCTGTTGCTGTTTTAGCCGCAGTTGTTTTAACCGCAGTTGTTTTGCCCGCAGTTGTTTTGCCCGCAGTTGTTTTGCCCGCAGTTGTTTTGCCCGCAGTTGT
>CAZYVR010000221.1:6567-9939 GCA_964651145.1 uncultured Victivallales bacterium
CTCTTTGCTACGGGTTTGCTCTTTGCTACGGGTTTGCTCTTTGCTACGGGTTTGCTCTTTGCTACGGGTTTGCCCTTTGCTACGGGTTTGCCCTTTGCCACTGCTTCTTTCACTATTGCGACTTTTTTCTTTGCCATAGTTTCCCCCTTCTTTAGTTTAAGGTCTTATTCCCTAGTAATGTTCTTTCCATCATTTATAAAGCTTTAAAAGACAATCGCCTCCTATTTAGTTTTTATCAATATACATAGCATTTGGACGTATTAAAGTTCCAATTATATACTATATGCGAAATTGGGTTACCCATGCGGCAAAAATCACAGGGGCAACCGCTCTCTCAAGTCGTAAATAAGAAGAGAGGAAATCATTTACGAAATGCATATTTTGACTTTCCGTTTGATCACCAACTGTCTTTTCAAAGCGGTATGATTTTCCATGCCCGTCGGCAAACAGGTAATTCGACCGTTTTATGTGCCTGTTTTTGGTAATGCGCCCCTCCCAGGCGCTTGCCTGTTTAAAGCCTGGATAGCCCTGGTGATCAATCGGAGCCCCAAGTCCGCCAGCAGTTGAGTCTCCTCTTTCAGAGAGAATTATGTATGAGGAGGCGTTTCTCAATGCCACCTGCTTGCTGTTGAAAGCGAACATTCCATTGTACATGTAGCTTTGCCTTTCATCCCAGCTTTTCGTTCCGCCTGTGTAACCAGACCTTACGCAAGGGTCTTCGGGACACCTCATGTGTTTGGCTTGCAAGCCGTGATCATAAAGAGACTCGTTCCATTCGGTGCAATCGGGCGGTTCACGCTCCGGGCTTCCGTAAACGCCGCCATGCACGGGCGGATAAAAGTTATCCCATGCATCAACATAGGACTGGATCGAGATAGCGCATTGTTTCAGGTTGTTCAGGCATGAAATTTCGCGCGCCTTTGCCCTGGCGTTTGCAAGGGCTGGCAGCATAATGCCAGCAAGAATTGCAATAATAGCTATCACAACGAGCAATTCAATAAGTGTAAATCGCAATAATAGACTGTAAATTTTCATTATAAAAATCTCTTTATTTAAAATAACCGCAATTCCATTAAGAGAAACCATTGAATGTTTCTTTATAGATTTGCAGGGTTCTTATGATAATGATTCCAAGGAGAAATCAGGCGGGCGGAGCCCTGGAAAAGTTCAACCCGTGTTCGCGGGAAGAAGGCGGGTCGATTATTTTTTGTGGATTTTTATCCGCACGGCAAGCAGAAAATTCAAACAATGAAGCAAATGATTGTTTAAGAGCCTGGCAGCTGTTGGTAAAAACACAGATAGGACATTTATGTTTTTGCGCAAAAGATAATGTTCCGGCAGACTGATAAACCGTCCTGCTTTGGGAAAGTATATGGACATGCCGATTTTGATGACGACAGGCTCCATGGGAATGATAGCAATGATGCAGCAGCGGCAAGAGAAAAACCGTGTAAAATAATATAGACATGCAAAAGATCGAACTTTTTAAACGCATGTTATTTCTTTTTTTGAAAAAAATCATCCCCCAACCTTCCCGGGAAATCATGATAACTGCCTCGTCTTCATGAATTCGATTATTTGTTTCCCTCATCAAGGGATTCAATTCTCTGTTAAATTTTAACGGTCATGGCTGAATTTTCAATGTCCTTTTTATCATATTCGCTTCTTCTTTTTGGAAAACTGTTTTTTCTTTTGTTTGATTCCGGCACGGAAAGCACATCGCATTCGGTTTCTAAAATGAAGGGGTGGTCTGCCTCCTTCATATTTCTTATCAGTCTTTCGTCCATTTCCTTCACCTGTGAGACCGGAAGGCCTTTGTCTGAATAGAATTTTTTGCTTGGCAAATTTCACATGTTGAAATCCGTAGGCTCTCTGTGTAAAATAAAGCAGACTGTTTGATATAGTTCCCTCGCTTTTCTTGGTTAAAAAACGAGAGATATGTCATCAGTCTTTCTCTTTTTCTAACCGATGACAACTTTTCTGACGGAGCTCTGAAGCAGTCAAGAGCAAACGGAAATAGCGACCGAGCCGGATTGCCCTTTACTGCGCAAGAGTTACGGCTTGCAGCCACGCAAGAGTTACGGCTTGCAGCCACGCCAGCCTCACTGCGGATCAAAGCGCAGAAGAACCCATAAAACTTTAGATAAAAATTGCTATTTTGATTTGTTTTTAGAATTATTTGCGATAAGTTCATAAGCTCAATCCGAACGGGGGCGTATAGCTCAGTTGGTTAGAGTGCTACGTTGACATCGTAGAGGTCGCAGATTCGAGTTCTGCTACGCCCACCATTTAACCCCCTGGAGGCAAGCAAGTTAGCCTTGCTCTTTTTTGCCTCAAAACATGCAATTTTATCCGTTTTTACCCTATTTTACCCCCTCTTGAATAACCGAAAATACAATAAATATACAATAAAAAATTTGAGGCTAGCCTTTAGCCTGTTAAGGCGAAGCAATTAATTAATGAAAATACAACTTTTTAAGGCTACGCTCCTGATTTTGCCGTTTTGTCACTCATTACAGCGGCTTTTCCTTAAGTTGCTGCCTTCTTGACAAAGTCGTTTTCTGTGAGTGTAATCTTATTAAAGGCGTTCTTCGTCTCCTCTTTGGGCAATTGTAGCCCTCTAGATCGAGACTAGGAGCGCATTTTTTTTGACTTTTCTGTCATTGTCGTTTATAATGTTAGTAGATGCAGTTGGTGATAGGCCGAACACTGTTAAACTTTCTGTATCTTCCTCTGAACCGTTTGGGGTTCTAGCCGCAGTTTTTTTTCCACTCAATAAGTTCCCCCCCTAATCTGTGAATAACTCTTTGCCTGGTGCCTGAAGCTCGTTTCCCAAATTTGTGAAATGACCTCGCATGACAAGTTTGTCAAATGAGCCGGATCCGTTTAAATAAGCTACGGGTACACCCCGGGGTGTGTTGGTAGAAAGCGGCCTCTGTAATTGCCTCGCTAAAGTTGCGGACTGCTGAAAACTAAGCGCGTTAAATTTTGCATACTTAATTGCTTTTTATTCAACTAACGCAAAATTGAGGGCGTTAAATTCTCTATGCTTCCGCAAAACTGTGGTCACGTATTATTTACATCGGCTGAAAATTCAGCTTACGCACTGCCGTTGTAATTTAGCCTCAAGATGTAATTACAGTTACTCTTCTTAATCCACAATAGTTTGCCTTTACTTAAAGTTGAGCTTAATTTATTCAGAGTGCCAGACGCTCAATGCGGCTTTTTCTTCTTCTCTTTTGGCCAGTTTCGGTTTTAATGTTTCCACATAGGAAAGATTATTATAATGCGCCCAAAAATCTGGACAGTTGAATAAAGTGTGAAATTTCCTAAAATAAGACTAAATTGATATGGCAAAAAAAGGAGATGTTT
>CAZYVR010000222.1:0-9918 GCA_964651145.1 uncultured Victivallales bacterium
TGTACTCTTCACGCTCATTGAGTTGCTCGTTGTAATTGCTATAATAGCAATCTTGGCGTCTATGCTTTTGCCTGCATTGAGAAATGCCAAGAATATAGCGAAAACTATTGCATGCCAGAGCAACTTGAAGCAAGTATCCATAGGAACTTACGGATATTCAGGAGATTTCAACAGCTTCATTCCTTTTGCAAAACACGAAACAGATGGGGGAATGGGCGGATATGCCACAACCAAAAATCCTGCATGGTACTATCAAGTCGCGCCATACATGAACATTCCTGTCCGTCTCGAAAGCGAGGCATGGTGGCAATGCCAACTGGGGGAAAACAGCGGCCAGCGAACCCACGGGCCCCATTGCCTTGACATGTCCTTCGCACAGCTTTGAATATCCAAATCCTTATCCCGTGTCCTATGGGCCCGGCCAAAGAGTGGCCACTCGCGCCCCTCTTGCCAACAATCAATACAGAGGAAGATTCATATCACTGAAGCATCCGGCTGCAAATGCCTGGGTGATGGATTATGAAACGCCTTCGGCAATGGCAACATATAGCCCTCCAGTTCAGATGGATTCGGACAACTTTACTCCTGGCTACGAATGGAATCCACTTGGACTCAGGCACAAAGGAAGCGTTAATATTTTGTTCTTCGACGGACATGTCAAATGGATGAAATATAAAGAGATTCAGTACCAAGGCGGCAATATCGCCGATATTTTTATAACGTACAAATAGGAAGCCATATGAGATCTTGCACTTTTGTTCCTTTTTTCATCTCGAGCGTATTTGTTTTTTCATGTCAGGCAAATCACGCAACACCCACAATAAAGCATGTCCCCAAAGTAGTTTGTAGTGAGAAGCCCTCCAGAGACAAACTTGCCATCAGGCAGTTTCCTGTAAGAAAAGAGGAAGGCTGGAAGGAAATCCCCTTTGTGGAAAAAACAATTGAGCCTTCTCTGACAGAAATGGAAAAAGAGCGCGGCTATATTTTATTTCATCGCCCGATAACCGAAATAGTTTATCCAGGCACAAAGCCAAAGGCGTCTGAAAAAATAAAAAGCCTTTCCTCCTTTGCCGCGCAAGGCGAATTTGAGCCCATTGCATTTAGCGTCTACCCGCTCAGAGATTTAAAAAAACTGAGAGTTAAAGTATCTTCTTTGAAAAATGGCGAAGAGGCGATCCCTGAGTCAAACATCGACGCGCGCCTTGTCACGTGCTGGAATATACGCTACCCCGCATATCATCATAAATGCCGCACATACAGGCGCATGCCGGAGTTGTTGGAAAAAGTCACGGCGCAATCATTGTCAGCCATGGAATGCCAGCGCTATTGGATAACTGTAAAGGTTCCTGACAACTGCAAGCCCGGAATTTACAAAGGCGAAATATTGCTTTCCGACGACTCTTTTGAAAAGGCAGTGTCTATTCCTGTAAAATTCAAAGTTTTCGGGTTCAAGTTATTGAAAGATCCTAAAAAGCATTTTACAGCTTACATTTATGATTTGCATAGAAGGATAAAAAGCACAAAGACTCCGGAGGTCAAAAAATTCTGGATAAAAGCGGCGGAAAACGACTACAAGGCAATGGCTGAATATGGCATCGACTCGCCGCCTACCCTCAGGCCAGGATATGACGAAAAACAGGACAAAATATATCTGTCTGAAAATGGCAACGCTATCGACATGCTGGGAGAAGCTGGGATAAAAGGCCCGGTCCCAATTTTGCTTGATCACGCAATTTTAAGCCTTTACCAAAAATATTTTGGAGCCACAAAGCATTTTAACCATTGGCAGATACCAGTGAAGCCCCCTGAAAAATTTTACTCTCATCTGACCGCGCTTGTTGCCGCCATGGAAAAAGAGAGGCGCAGAAAAAATTGGCCTGAATTTATCTATGGCCCGCTTGACGAGGTGAGCATACACTCCATGGATTTCGGCGTGAAAACATATAAAGCCGTAAAGGCGGCAGGGGTGCGCACATTTATAACTAAAAATCCCTCTAAAAAACAAGCAGAGGCAAAGGCTTATGGCCCTTATGTTGACATCTGGTGCTCGCAGCCGTTTGCTGTGGAATTAAAGAAAATTCGCGAGACAAAGGCAGAATACTGGTCGTACCCAAACCATATTTCAACCGAAGTAAGGATACCGAAAACAATGGCCAGGGGCGGCAGGATGACATATGGATTTGGCTTCTGGAAAAGCGGATACACAACATTGATTCCATGGATATGGCGATGGGAGCATAAGCCAGTTTTAAAATTTGACTACCTCAACCCGAAAAGAAGCAGCCAATCCGGGAATCAAATAGCCCCAAACGGGGAAATTGTCCCAAGTGTTTACTGGAGCTGCTTCAGGGAAGGCTATGACGACGGACGATACGCATACACTCTTCAACAAGCAATTGCCGAGCGCAAAAACAGCGACAATCCTCATTGCGCCGAAGCAGTGGCGAACGCAAAAAAACAGTTGGTGGACATCTGGAACGCCATTGACACTCAGGCTAAATATCTGCATGACAACTCTTTGCCTGATCTTGAGTTTGACGCTTTTCGCTGGAAGATTGCCTGCGCTATTCAAGGCTTGTTGAAATATCCAGCGATCAGAAAAGCGGAAGCTCCGTCTATACTTGCGGAATGCATATCCAGCAAGGCCTCCAAGAAGCCCGAGAACATCCTTCAGCGGGAAAGGAAAAATGGGAATCTTGAGCTACTCCCCCTTTATTCAACGCGCTTCAAGTGGCAAAGCTGCACAAAAGAAGGCACTTTGACAATGGAAAACGGCAAAGCCAAGATGAAATTTAAAGTAAAAATCGACCATAAAAATGATGGAGGAGGAGAGGCTGGCATTTACCCCATTGGCTGGCCGCGCATTCGCGTGGACTTCGAAAAGAGCATTAATTTTTTGGCTTTTGATGGAATAGCCATGTGGATAAAAACTTCCTCAGATCGCGATGAAGTGGCGGACGACTACACTTTCCTCTCCATTAACGCATCAGCCTCGGACGTCAAGGTGTTCGATGCCGAAATGCTGGGCTATATCTCTGAAAATTCATGGATTCCAGTATTTCTGCCGTTTGGCAAACTTCTTAAAAAAAACAACAAGGGCTGCGGCGACCTGAAAAAGCTTAAGACAATGAAAAAAATGCAAATATGGCTGGGGGAAAGTTGCTATTCAGATGGAGTTGCGTTGACTTTTGACATTGACGGACCTTACTTGTACAGATTCAAAAAGCCGTTTATCGCCAACATAGCCTTGCCGCGCGCCGCGCTTTTGTCGGAAACAAAAGCCATCCCCGTGAGCATAGACGTAATCGGGTTCGGCTTATCCCATAAAAAGAAAGCGTTAAAAATAGAGGTGTCGGACGCTTCTGGAAAAGTTGTCCAGGAAATGAAAATATTTTGCGCTGGCAAACAAACAAGCTTTAATTTGCCGCTCGACTCTTTTAAAGCAGGGAATTACACCTTAAAGGCGAGCTTGGGCGACCCTGTGATCTCAGCGCAAAATGCCAGCTTTGAACTCTTGAGCGGATTGTAACGCAAAGGCATTACATGAAGCTTGTGAGTTTCTCGCGAAGGAAAGAATGTATTTTGTCGATGTCTGTGCACTCTTTGGCACTAATGGGAATAATCTCGTATTCAGGCAGATCGCTTTTCAGGAGCTCGAAGTTTTCCTGGCTTTCGGGCAGATCCATTTTATTGGCTATAATAATGCAACGGCGCTTTGACAGCCCCTTCATATAAAGTTCAAGCTCATTCTGGAGCGCCGCGAAATCTTCCCATGGGGTCCTGCCGTCGACTCCGGCCATGTCTAGCACGTATGCAATCATCTTTGTGCGTTCGATATGCTTGAGAAACTCATGTCCTAGGCCCACGTTGTCATGCGCTCCGGTGATAAGCCCCGGTATATCCGCCACAGTCAATCTGTGAAAGTCCGGGAATTCTATGACGCCCACCACTGGATGAAGAGTAGTGAAAGGGTAGGGAGCCACTTTTGGATGCGCATGCGAGATAGCCCCGAGGAAGGTGGATTTTCCAGCATTGGGAAATCCCACAAGACCAATGTCGGCTATTGTTTTGAGTTCAAGTGTAATGTTTTTGATTTCGCCTGGATAGCCTTCTTCGCAATCGCGTGGAGCTTTGTTGCGATTTGTGGCGAAACGTGGGTTGCCTTTTCCGCCTTTTCCGCCGCGGGCAATAACAAAACTCATGTTTTCACTATCCATATCCATAATCATTTCTCCGGTGTCTGTGTCTGAGATAACGGTGCCCACTGGAATTTTTATGTGAATGCTGCGTCCCTTTTTGCCGTGCATAGTCTTGCCGCGTCCATGAGGACCGCGTTGGCCTTTAAAAAGACGATTGAAAACCATATCGACCAGACTTTGCTCGCCGAAAGTGGTTTCGAGAATCACATCTCCGCCGCCTCCGCCGTCTCCGCCGTCCGGGCCGCCTTTGGGAACAAATTTCTCGCGCCGAAAACTGCAACAGCCATTGCCTCCGTCTCCGCCTTTTACCGTAATTTTAGCTTTGTCTACAAACATGATCTCGTTATGGTGATAATAAAAAGCCCGGGCAAGCCGGGCTCTGATTTAAATTTTTAGCGCAAGGAAACGTTATTGTGCAGGAACGATATTGACAATGCGTCCATTTTTTGTAAATTTAACAACGCCAGCTGAGAGCGCAAACAATGTAAAATCGCGTCCGCAGCCGACCAGTTTTCCGGGATGGAATTTTGTGCCGCGCTGACGAACAATTATGCTGCCCGCTGTTACTGTTTGTCCGCCGAAAACTTTGACGCCCAAGTATTGAGGGTTGCTGTTACGACCGTTTCTGCTACTTGACTGACCTTTCTTATGTGCCATGATATATTCTCCAGTATATTAGATTATTTTTATATTATATAAGCAAATAGAGCCTATAAAATAGCGATTCATAGAGAAAAAACAAGCTCTGTTCGACAAAATTCAATATTTTCTCAGCGTATAGATAACAATAGGAGCTGTGCCATCCTTGTAAACTCCCAGTTTTCTTGCCGCAGCCCATGAAAGATCAAGGATTCTGCCTTTAACGAAAGGGCCTCTGTCGTTTATTTTTACAACGGTTTTTTTGCCGTTAAGTTTGTTTTCGACCAGGACGCATATTCCGAGCGGCAGCTTATTGTGGGCGGCTGTGTAAAAATATCCCGGCAGAAACCAGTCTCCGCTGGCTGTGCGGTTAAAGTAAAAATCAGGCCCGTACCATGAGGCGATGCCTGTTTGGTATTTATAGCGATAGGCACAATAAAAAAGCGGACCGTAAAAAAGCATATAGATCAATCCCGCAAGGACCGGAATGAAAAATATTCGCCGTGCCATCTTGGATCCTTTGATATATAAGGAAAAGCTTCCGGCTTGCCTTGAGACAAATCTGCGCGCCGAATAGATGGGTCGGGAATCCCATAAAGAGCCTATCCCGCTAAATACAGGATTTATTTTTCGCCAGAACGGATAAAGAAAGCCTATGTTTCGAGCAGCTCGCCAGGAGGATGAAATAAAGGACGCAAGCAGAGAAAAAGCCTTAAGCGTCAGTTCCGCCGCAACCAAAAATATATTCCAGAACGCAAAAAGGCCAGCGTCAAGAATATTCAGAATGATTTTAAAAATGCTTTTCATAAATAACGCCGCTATTTCAGCGGCTTGCCGATCTGGCGGCAATTTTTAGAAGGCCGCGCTTGGAATATTATTCCTTCACTCCGCCGCCAAGATTGATTCCGCGAACCAGTTTTTTCTGAAGGATTATGAACATGACTATCAACGGGGTTATACAAATAACTGTCGCCGCCAGCAATAGCTCTGTCTGTGTTCCGTATTCGCCCTGAAACGCTAGCAGTCCAATCGGCACAGTTCGCAAATGGGCGCTCTTAACCATGATCAAAGGCCACATCAGATTGCGATAGGACCCCAGGAATGTAAATATGGCAAGCGTGATAAGTCCGGGCTTGGTAAGCGGAAGAATGACATCCAGATATATTTGCAGATGATTGGCTCCGTCAATTTCAGCGGCCTCATTATAGCTCATGGGTATGCCCAGCATAAACTGCCTTAGCATAAATGTTCCGAACGCTGAAAACGCTCCGGTTATGATCAAGCCTTTGTATGTGTTCACCAAGCCGAGCGAAACCATCAACTGAAATTGTGGAATGGTCAGAACCATGGCGGGAATCATCATTGTAGCCAAGTACAAAAGGAATACTTTGTCGCGGCCTCTCCAGTCGATGCGACTGAAAGCGTAAGCCGCCAGACTGCTTGTTATAACCTGCAAAGTGACCACCCAGCTTGCGATAAACACACTGTTGAATATCCAGCGCCAGAGATGAAGGTTCAGAAATAGTTTGGTGAAAGGGTCCGGGATCATTCTGAGAACAATTTTAAAGTTTTCGGGCTGAGCAAGCTTTGGCCAGAAATGAACGCCTTCCACTTCGCCGGAAGACTTGAACGCTGTGCAAATCATCCATATAAAGGGCAGGAACATCATTCCGGCAAGAAAGGTTATTAAAAAGAATTTTAACGCCGCCATTGCCGCGCGCCATTCAGGGCTTTGTCTCCATGTTTTCTTCATATTTCAATTCTCCTTGTATTCTATTAAATGCTTATGCTTCCATGCGACGGTTGCCGTATTTCCAGTTAAGCAGAGTCAGGGTAAACACCAAGGTGAACATTACCCATGAAACGGCTGATGCGTATCCAAAGTTCAATTCTTCGAAGCCCGCTGTATAAATATAATACGCCAACGTGGTCGTTATGCCGGCCGGTCCGCCCGCTGTCATGATCTTTGCGAACTGGAATCCGCCCTGCAGGCCGCCGATAGTGGCCATTACCGCTATAAAGAAAGTGGTTGGCGCAACAGACGGAATTGTAATATGAATAAATTTTGAAAAACTTCCGGCTCCGTCAATGTCTGCCGCTTCGTAAAGAGACTCCGGGATGTTGGATATTGAGGCAATATACAGGATCATATTATTGCCGCCGATTCCCATCCAAAAGCCCATTATCATTATGGCTTCACGAGCTCCAAGACCGAAACCGCCGTTGTTGAACGACTCAGGCAGGGGCAAAAAGCCAAGCAGGTTTTTTGTGCTGACAAGCCACATGGGAAGATAATCGGCTGAAATGCCCAACATATCGAAAAATCCTTTCATTATCCCATTGGCCATGCCGTGGTACGGATTGAATATCTGAGTCCATAGAATAATTGTGGCCACGCCAGATGCGAAACTTGGAATGTAAAACATAGTCCTGAAGGTCACAGAACCCCAGAAAACGCCGCATGCGCCCGCAACGTAAAGGGCCGCTAGAATCAGAGCCATATCTTTGCTGCCGCTTGCGAAAAGCAATGCGCAGGTGAAAAGCCCGACTCCAAGAATCGCGAATCCCAGCGTAACGCGCTTGCGGTTTTGTTTCAAGTACATGCTGTCAACAAGCAGATTGGCCAGAAACAGGCTTCCGGCTATGCCGAATGGTATTCCGATCATAAAGTAAAAAGTGTTATAGAGGTAGAACCAGAATTGGGAATCAGTGAAAAGGTCAATATAGTTGCGGAACCAGATGCCTTCCAGGGGAATTGATTTCTTCAAACTCCAGTTAGTGAAGCTCATATAGAGACTTAAAGCTACCGGGCCTGCTGTAAAACAGAGAAATCCCAGAAGGTTCGGCAATAAAAACAATATTGCCGCTATAAAATTCACTCTCCCTCGTTGTCCTTCCCATAATTTCATTATTCCATCTCCTTCAGCTTCAATGCAATTGGCTGTACTTTTTTATATATGTTCATAAATTATTCTCAGTATTCCCAAATAAACGACATCGTCCGTTTTTAGCGCGCGTCAATGCAGACGATGCTAATCCACATGCTTCAAATTCAATGCAATTGGCTGCGCGCCATTCTTTAGCATATTCTCATATACTTTCAATAATTTGGGATTGCGCTTGATATTGCGAGCTATTTCCATATTTATATTGTCAGTTACTATCTGGAGAGTTCGTTTCAACTCCTCCTTTGTAAGATTGGGATCAGATACTATCTTGTCCCCTACAAGCTTAAAATTGCGCATTATGCTCTGATATGAAACAAACAAACTTCTAGGGATCATTCTGCCGTCGGGAATTGCTTTCAGGGACAGTTCATGGATTTGTTTTTCCTCCGGCCAATCTGGATGCATGAAATGCTTGAGAGTATTGTATTTTTTATTGCCCGGCTTGCTGTCCGCTCCATCATTTATCGTCTTGCTGTATTCTTTTGACGCGAGATACTGCAAAAATTTGAGAGCCTCTTCTTTTCTTGGGGATTGCTGATTTACTCCGGCGCACCTTGCTCCATAACGCGTATAGCGTTTTTCGTTTTTGAATCGCGGAATAAGGCAGGCGCCCATTCGAAGAATTTTTGGGCCTTCATATTTTTTTGCGTCCGGATGAGCCGCGATCCATTGTTCTTTTATTTTCCGTTGCTCAGTCATAAAGCGCCTGAGCTGAATGAGATTATAGCGAGCTCCCCATAACATGCCTATTTTGCCGTCTCCAAACCATGATATATATCCAGAGCCCCAGCCGCCTTGGGAGCTTACGCCAGCTTTTTGGGTCGGCGTCGGCTCGACTTTGTATTTATAATAAAGCTCATGCAGAAATTCCATTGCACTCAGGACTTCTTTGCTGTCCAGAAGACAACGCGTGCCGTCTTTATTGAGGAAGTCTCCGCCTTTTTCCCAAATAAGGGTTATCCCATCGGCTCCCGCGCCGCCGAAAATTTCAGGAACATTATTTTCATTGCCAACGTAAACTGTTAGCTTTTCTGCTATGTTGATATATTCTTCCCAGGTAAGATCTTCAGGCGGATAAGGAATTTTGTATTTGTCAAAAATATTTTTATTGTAGATGATATAGCGATGGTAAACATTGCAAGGATAAACAAACTGTCGGTTGACTAGTTCATTTTTTTCGTTAATCACACGCATCATCACACACGGCCTTACTGATTCAGGCAGTGTTTCCGGTCCAAATCCCATTTTTTTTGCCTGCTCAGTGATGTCCCAGAGTATTCCGGAACTTTGATATATTTGCAGGGAGCTTGGGCTTACGCGTCCAATCACATCAGGCCCCATGCCGGCGGAGCTTTGAACCACCACTTTCATGACGCCGCTGTTGTCCGGGTCTATGCTTAGATGATTTTCAGTGTAAAGCTTGTTGAACCATTCAACCTGCGGATCGCGCTGTGGATTCGGGTCGGTTGTCCATACGATAGGAATCTTCTTTCCCGCGACAATGCCTGGAGTCATAAATACGGCAAGCGATGTTAACAAAGCGAGAAGCACAAACACTATAAGCAAAAAATACCTGATTGACATTATTCTTGATTGCTCCTTTTTTTAATCTTTAAATAATTCATGCAATACAATATAAATTTGAAAACATTTAATATATAGCCTTCATGCCTGACTTTCAAGACGTCATGCATGGAAAATTTTCCTAACAAACCTTTCCGGCAACAATTATTTTGCAGGCAATTCAAAAAAAACAGGCATATCTCTTGCGCAAAAAATCTTATATGCCAAGCATTTCTTTGCGCATGCCACGATAAACCTGCAAGGGATGGGCAAAGACAAAGCCGTAACGTCCAAAGGCAATGTCAGAACCTACTTGAATTTGAACCTTCATGCCGGGAGCCAAAGGTTTATTGTTTACTTTGGTGCCGTTGGTGGACTTCATGTCTGTAATAAAAAACATGTCATGAAACATGACTATTTGTGCATGACATTTGGATATGACAAAGTCAGGAATAACAATGTCATTGTCTTGGGCGCGGCCTATTTTTATAATATTTTTCTCATCCTCTGCGGAAAATCTGGTTCTTCTGCGCTTTGTTCCGCAGTGAGGCTGACACAAGAAATAACCG
>CAZYVR010000223.1:0-9863 GCA_964651145.1 uncultured Victivallales bacterium
TAAAGACGCAGAGAAAGCTATGATTCCTCGGAACAAAGCGCAGAAGAGGCATTATTTCCTGTATTTTGTCCGGCGTGGGAAGTCCGCTCATAGCGCTGAACATGTCCTTCATTGTGCAAATGACATTTTGTATCTGAACCGCTTGTTTTTTCATTTCATCCGAATTGATTTGCCCGTTTCCGTCTGAGTCGAGCTGTGAAAAAAATATGTCTGGAAGACCAAGCTCTTCGATGCTCAAGGCGGAGTCTCCGTCACTGTCTTTGCTCTCCATTACTTTTGTTGTAATCTGTCCCGCCAGCTCCGGACTTTCCAAATTGAAATTTCCAAAACTGCTTGCAATTTCGCTTATTGATCCTATTCCGTCCATTTTTGTCTCTCCTTTTGGCCTTTTGTTTGTTTATTTGGATTTGCCGCATTATTCGTGCCGCATTAACTGACGCTGTTTTTATTTAATCTGGCATAAATTCAGCATTTGATTGTCCGATAAAAATTAATTAGTTATTGCAATGGGTGACAAGGAAGTCGCGAAAACCCGGAAAGGAGTCTTTAAAATGAAAAAGGTTGTCACAAAAAAGATGAGCGCGCAATTGCGCCAACGACACAAGGCATTATTTGAACAGCTGGATACTCTGCTGGAAAGTTACATTCGTTCGACCAAGCCTTTGCCGATTCCGGTTTTAATCCGGGAAATGAACGGAGAGGGGAGTTGAACAATGTCGGACTACAATGATCTGCAAATAAAGTTTATAGGCTGTTACGCGAGGCGCCTGGGAATAGCCGCGGATGCGGCGGCGAAAAAGTGGGTGGAGCTAGGACTGGCCGCAAAGTTTAGTCAAATTTACCGGAAGCGTTTTTTTCCTTTGAGTTAGCGTTTTAACGAAAAAATTTGATATGTTTTTGCGCGCCTTGGCATTATGCGCTGAATGCAGACTCTATTAATATTGAGTTTCTTTTAAATAAAACGCGTTGCCAGCGGCCACTTTTTGGCAGTGCTTTTCGATACATTTGCTTAGAAAATCCAGATAGCCTTTGTTTTCTTCCATTTTCTTGATCAGAAAGCCTGTCAGATATTTTTTTTTGCGCTGGATCTGCATCGAAATTTTTTTGCTTTCTCTGTTGCAGATATTGGCGAGCATTGTGTAGTCTTTTTTTACTGCATTTCTTATGCTGTCGTTTATTCTGTTGAGTTTGTTGGCAGATCTTACAGAGCCTTTTTCCAGTTGACGGAAATGCTTGTTGGACAATTTATTATGGCTTTTTGCCCATGAGCGCAAGGTCAAGTGTTTGTAGACGGTTTCATCGATTTCAGAATAAGGCTTTACAGCCCATGCTCTTGCCATTTCGCCCAGGGTTTTAATGAATGCTTTGTCTTTCAGGATTAAATTTCCCATCTCAATGTATTTTTTCCATTTTATTTTTTTCCATTTTATGGAATCATTGACACTGTATGCAAAGTAACGCGGCTCAGCAAAACGGGTTCCATCTTTTTCCCAGTTTGCGTTTTTGTCCAGAGCCCGGGTCACATATGTGGCGACGCCGATAACGTTTTTGTCTTTGTCGAGGACGGGGCTTCCACTGTTTCCGCACACAAAGCGCGCTGAAACTTCAATCTTGTCCGGCCCTACGCCAGTTACTTTTCCATATATTTCTGTCGCCACCCCCCCGCCTGCGCTGTTGCCGAAAACGGCGACAGGATTGCCTATTGCCGGGTTTTTGTTGAATTTTAACGCGGGTTCGTTTTTTTTCAGTTTAAAGCGGATAATGTCTCTTTTGAGCGCCGCGTCGAAGCCAATTGGCGTAAGGCGTTCTCCATCTATAGTTTTCATTTTTAATTTTTTGCACGCCATAACAACGTGTTGGTTTGTGTATACGTATGTGTTGCCGTCTTCATCGTTGGCAATAAAGCCGCTGCCCACGCCTTTGGAGTGCTCAATCAACACCAGGTGATTTTTTACGTCGTTGAACTTGAAGCTGAGTTTATTTTTAATGTTTTTTGTTATTTGCTTATTTTTTTGAGATTTTTCAACGTTTTTACGTTTATTTTTTTCAGTGGTCGATTCCGCCATCAATCGCGAAAATACGCATATAAATAGAGAAATAATAAAAAAAAGCCTCATAAAACACGCCCCCCAATGAAGAATATTGATATTGAATATGCTGAAAACTTAATAAAATAGTGTTTAATTTTTAAAAAGCAACGGAGAAAAATTTGTTTTTTTTACGCGCAAGGCAATATTTTATTCTTCCCGTTCGTTGTTTTTGACTGAAGTCGCAAAAAATATGCATAACAAAATAAAGGGCAAGATGATGAAAAAAGGAAAAATGGTTGTTTGCGGAACATCGGTTATTTGCGCGTTGTTTCTTGCGTGCGGAAATCTTATGGCGGAAGAAGGAGAAAACAGCGAAAATCGCGGACGTCCCGACAAAAGAGAGCAAAGAAATAGAATACAGAAGCGCTTAGACAAGGATGGAGACGGGAAAGTTTCAGATGAAGAGCGCAAAGCCGCGAAGGAAGAGCGCAGAAAAAGGCACGAGGAAAAGATAAAACGCTTTGATAAAGACGGCGACGGGAAGCTTTCAGGTGAAGAGCGCAAGGCCGCGTATAAAGAAAAGCGAAAGAATGATGAGCTGAAGCGTTTAGATAAGGATGGAGACGGAAAAGTTTCAGATGAAGAGCGCAAAGCCGCAAAGGAAGAGCGCAAAAAAAGACGAGAGAAAAATGAGCTGAAGCGTTTAGATAAGGATGGAGACGGAAAAATTTCAGATGAAGAGCGCAAAGGCGCGAAGGAAGAGCGCAAAAAAAGACGCGAAGAAAAAATGAAACGCTTAGATAAAGACGGCGACGGGAAACTTTCAGACGAAGAGCGCAAGGCCGCACATGAAGAAAAGCGGAAAAAACGCGAGGGAAAACGGAAAGAAAACAGGCATAAGCGCGGCCGCAAAGGCGGAGCGGGCGGAGAATAAAAAAAACAGAGAGCGTCCGGTTGCTCACCGGACGCCTTTTTGGACGGAATTATAGCCGCGCGGCAGTGAGCGCCAGCCCACAGAAAGCAGTTGGGGCATCAAATTATGCGAAAGCCTTTCAAAAACTTTGATGCTTCGCCAGCAACAATGTTGGGCTTCGTTGCCGCGCAATCCATTTGCGCCTCATGCTTTCGCCTCTGGCTACCAGCGTGTTTGTCGGGGACTAAGTCCCGGTTATAACGTCGCAGTCGCTGCCGCGCCCGGACAACAATGTGGCGCCTATCCCGGCGCCGCCTGATCTTTTTTATTTCTTTAAAGCTCAGAAAAAACTGACGCCTTGCTGCAGAATAAAAAAACGTCTTTTTTCTACTTCTCTTCTTGCAGAAAATGAATAGAAATCGTATCTTACTGTTTTTGTTGAGGCGTCTTGTTGTCCGCGTGTATGGTTGGCGTCTGAAAATATTTGCTATTAAACAAGTTAAGTAAGGAAGGTCTTTTGCATAATGGTTATTAGAAAGATGAATTCGGTATTTCAGAAGCATGGCAGATGGCTTTTTGCCATCATAACTCTTTTCATTATTGTTTCTTTTGTTGGCTTTCTTACTCCTGGGTTCACAAGCTTATTTTTAAAAAATAATGCGGATAAAGCAGTCGGCGTGGTGTTCGGAGAGCCGTTGAGCTATGATGAATATAATGAACAGATCGACCGCGGAGCAATTGCCTTGTCAATGCAGTTTGGCGGCGGGAATCCGGCCAGCTCCTATTTTAGGCAGATGGCGCAGTACAGGGCTTTCGAGACAATTACCTGGAACAAGGCGGCATGGAAGCGCGGCATACGAATAAGCGATCAGGAAGTGGCTGACTACATGCGGAAATTGCCTTTGTTCAAAGGGGCATCAGGTTTTGACCCCCAAAAATATGAGACATATGTGGAAAAGACTCTTAAGCCAAGTGGCTATGATAAGCAGGATATGGATGAGGCCATCAGGCAAAGCCTTGCAGTGACAGAGCTTGTCAAGCAAATAACCGGAGACGTAATAGTCACTCCCAATGAAGTTCGCGATTATTTTGAAGGCATCCAGGAAAAGATTGACGCTGAAGTTGCGTATTTTAAAGGAAAAAGCTGCGAGGGGCAGGTCAAGCTTGATGAGAAAGAGATCAAGGCATATTTTGAAAATGAAAAAAGCAAATACATGACGAGTCCCCGCTATCAGGCTGAGGTCGTTCGCTTCAACTATATCAATTATGAAAAGCAGGCGGCGGCGAGAATAACAAAAGAGCAGATGGAAAAATACTATGAGGCAAACAAAAGCTCTTACACAGCAAAAGGCAAAGGCAAAGACAAAGGCAAGATTTTGCCTTTCGACAAAGTCAAAGCAAAGATAAAAGACGCTCTTTTGAAGGCGGCCGAAAAAGATCTTGCGCTGAGAGACGCCGACAATTTTGCAAATGAAGCTTACAAAAAATTTGAAGAAGCGGTGGAAGAAGGAAAAGACGGGCAGGATGTCTTTCAACAGCTGGCGGCCGAATCAAAGATTAAAACATATGCCACTGGCTGGCTCAAGGACAGCGACAAGAAAATAAAAGGAATAGGGCTGGAAACTCAACTGATAAAAGCCATCTCCAAAATCTACATCAAAATCCCCGTAGCCGCCGTGGCCGGAAAAAGAGCGGCTTTTGCCGCGTTTCTGACAGGAATCGAAGAGCCGCGCCCGCGTAAATTGGCGGAGGTCAGAAAAGAAATAGAAAAAAATATCAGAAGTCTGAAGGCAATAAATCTAGCAAGAGAAAAAGCCCGTGCCGCCGCTCTTGAGGCCTCACAGGCAAACGATCCCAAAAAGAAACTTGACGAGCTCAATATAAAGCTTGAAAAAATAGATACTTTTATCCCGATGTACAAAGATAGAATGTCTATTAAAAACGGCAAAATTATAGCCAATCTGGCTATGAATACGCCAGTCGGAAAGACGTCGCCAGCTGAAAGCGTCTCCGACGGAGCTTTGCTTGTTTATGTCAGCCAACGCACGCTTCCCTCGGAAGACGACTTTAGCAAGCAGAAAGCCATTATAGCAATGCGTTATAAGCAGGAAAAACAAAGAGCCGCCTTGGAAGCCTTCGGGGCATGGGTGAACACTCAGTGCAAAACTTTCTTAAAAGGCAATTAAACTAAAACTTCCTTAATTGGAGGGATTGTCAATGGATGACAAAACAAACCCCAAAACAAACCAGAAAATTACTGAACTCGAACCTCGTTACGCATTAGGCAGGCATATGACAGTCGAATTTTACGACTGCGACCATAAGCTTTTGAATGACTCGGAAAGGGTTGAACAAGCTTTTCTCAAAGGAGCTAAAGACAGCGGAGCGACAATATTGAATTCGTCGTTTCATTCATTTGAACCTCAAGGAGTCAGCGGCGTTGTTATCATTGCCGAATCTCATTTTTCGGTTCACGCATGGCCGGAGCATGATTACGCGGCAGTGGATATATTCTCCTGCGCCGAAGGCATTGACTTTAAAAAAGCCGTCGACTCGCTCAAAGAGTCCCTGGGAGCCGATGAGGCGATTGTCTCCTCAGACATGAATCGTGGGGTCGTCTCGAACAATGGTGTAGAAAGAATGATACCGGTTTGCGAAGATCGCACTCATATTTTCACAATGGCCTGGAAAAATAAGTATGAGCGCAGCCAGGCATGGGGTCTTCTTACTTCAGTGGATATTTACGGATGCGATCCCGAGCTTATCAGAGACGCAAACGAGGTGAAGCGATTTGCAGCCGAGCTTTGCAAGTACATTGACATGAAAGCATTTGGCGAGTGCGTGGTTGTCAATTTTGGAGAGAACGAAAAAGTTGCAGGATTCAGCATGACTCAATTAATTGAAACATCGCTGATTTCGGGGCATTTCGCAAACTCAACCAATGCCGCTTACCTTGATATTTTCAGCTGCAAATTTTACGAGCCGCGTGAGGCCGCTGAATTTGCGGTCTCGTTCTTCAAAGGTTCGCGCTATAAAATGCAGGTAGCGCTGCGGAGATAGGATTTTGTTAAATGGATGAAATACTGAATGGCTGGTTCTCGGAAATATGCCCAATGTGGCCGGGCAGAGCCTTGTCTATTAAAATAGAGGAAACCCTCTACTGCAAAAAGAGCAAATATCAGCAGATAGATGTTTTTCGCACAAGCAATTGCGGCGTCATGCTGGTATTGGACGGCATTATTCAATGCACAGAAGAAGATGAATTCGCATATCAGGAAATGATGACGCATGTGCCCATGTTCGCTCATCCCAAGCCTGAGCGTGTTCTCGTTATCGGCGGCGGAGACGGCGGCATTTTAAGAGAAATAGCCAGGCATTCAGTGGCAAAGGAAATTGACATCTGCGAAATTGATGGAGATGTGATTGATGTGTCCAAAAAGTTTTTGCCCTCGATGGCTGTCGGCTTTGATGACCCGAGGGTGAAAGTTAACATAATGGACGGCAACGAATTCCTTAAAAACAAACAAAACTACTATGATGTTATAATTGTGGATTCGTCCGACCCGATAGGGCCGGGCGAGGTTCTTTTCAAGGAGCCCTTTTATGTGGGCTTGAAGGGAGCTCTTCGCGAGAATGGAATTATAGCTACACAAGCCGAATCTGTATTTTTGCATCAGGATGTTGTCCAGAATCTGATGACAATAGCCCAAAAACTTTTTCCTGTTTCCGGCTACGCGCATATGATGGTTCCGACTTATCCAGGCGGAAATATAGGAATGTGCGTTGCGTCTCTCGGCCTGGAAATAAAACAGTCCGCAAGGTTTCCTGACAATGAATTGCAGAAAAGCTTGAAATATTACACACCGGAAATTCATAAAAGCTCATTTGTCCTTCCGCGCTTTGCCGAAAAGTTTATGGAAAGCATATAATAACAAAAAGCAGTTGACTGCCTCAGGAGAGTCAGAAATGAAAAACAAAATCAAAGGCGTAATCCTTGCAGGCGGAGCCGCGACACGCTTGAAGCCGCTGACCAATGTCACAAACAAGCACCTTTTGCCAGTCGGCCGCAAGCCGATGATTTATTATCCCATCGAAAAACTGCGAGATGCGGGCATTGAGGAAATATTGATAGTGACCGGCTTGGACCATATGGGCGCGGTGGTCAATCTGCTTGGGTCTGGCAAAAATTTCGGGTGCAAGTTCACATACAAGGTGCAGGACGAGGCAGGCGGAATAGCGCAAGCTTTGCTGCTGGCTGAAAATTTTGCCGGGCATAAACCGGTGGCTGTAATTCTGGGAGACAATATTTTTGAGGACGCACTGAGGCCCTATCTTGAAAAATACCTTAAACAAGATGGCGGCGCGCATATTCTCTTGAAAGACGTCCATGACCCGGAAAGATTCGGAGTGGCGGAGGTCGATGGGGACAGGGTCGCTTCAATAGAAGAAAAACCCGATGTTCCAAAATCAAACATGGCCGTCACCGGGGTGTATTTTCTTGACGGGAATGTGTACAGCATAATCAAAACCCTTAAGCCGTCCGCGCGCGGTGAATATGAAATAACCGACGTGAACAACGCTTATATCAACGCTGGCAAAATGGGCTGGAGCAAGATGGATGGATGGTGGAGCGACGCTGGCACATTCGAATCGCTTGCGAAAGTGCAGCAATTAGTGGAGGAGGCTCCTCCCAAATGACAAAGCTTGCCGTTCTTGGCGGAGGAATGTTGGGGTCTGATTTAAGCGCATTGGCCAGGAAATCCGGCTATGAAGTGAAAATATACGATCTTCCTGAATTCGACATATGTTCCCCGGAGCAAGTAAGCAAAGCTGTTTCGGAATCCGATTGCATTGTCAATTGCGCCGCCTACACTGCCGTGGACAAGGCGGAAAGCGAAAAGGAATTATGCAGGAAAGTAAATTCCGAAGCCCTTGCTCTTTTAGGGAAACAGGCCAAAGCGGCAGGCAAATATGTCCTTCACATAAGCACTGATTTTGTTTTTGGCGACAAAGGGACAAAGCCCCTGTCTGAAACTGACGCGCCCAACCCTTTGAATGTCTATGGCAAAACAAAACTCGATGGCGAACGCCTCTTGGCTGAAACCGGATGCAAAAACTCCATTATCCGCGTGCAATGGACATACGGGCAAAATGGCGATAACTTTGTGACGAAGATACTCGCCCTTGCAAAAAAGCTGGATTCAATGAAAATAGTGGATGACCAGATTGGTTCGCCCACGCATACAATTGACGTCTCAAAAGCAATCCTGTGCTTTCTGGAAAAACGCCCGGAAGGACTATATCACTTTGCGGCGTCCGGATACGCAAGCAGATTTGAGACTGCAAAGTTTATTTTTAATCATATGAATGTTAAAACCTCAATATCTCCATGTCCTTCAAGCGAGTTTCAGACACCCGCTGAAAGGCCTCTCAACTCAAGATTCAATTGCGAAAAGATTGACAAAATCCTCAATGTCCCAAGACTGCCCTGGCAGGATTCCCTGAAGTTGTTTCTGAACGAAAAATACGGAGCGCAAAGCGCGTGTTTATAGAGCGGTCTATTTAGTTTTTGATGAAGTTCCTTATTGCTTGCGTTGGCATAGGGAGAGAAAGCCATAGCTGTTTGATGTCGCCGCGCCAGCTTCACTAAGGGATTACGTTTTTCTATGCCTGTAGAGCGTGTCATTATAGAGCCCCAAAAATGCAGCTTTTTGCAGTCTTAACAATATTCAGCCTATTTGTTCTGTGACTTGAAATAGGCTGCAAGGCTTAGAATAAGGCATTTTTTTTTGTCGATTCAGGAAAACGTAATTGAAAAAGCTGGCATTTCTGTTATTGGTATACACTTTGAGTGTAGTATTAAAAACGTAGATTTGCTTAATTTACATCCTTAGATTTAAAAGAATATATTTTTATGGAATACAGAATAGAAATCACCCCTCTTTCGAAATGGCGCGATTCTCGCGGAGAAAGCGTTAAAAAACAAATATTTGACTTTTTGAACATAAAAGTCGACAAGGTCAGAACTCGCGATGTTTACACTGTGTCCGCGGATATCAGCGTAGAAGAAGCAGAAAAAGTGGCGCGGGAAATAGCGAACCCCGTGTTGCAGGCGAGTATTCTTGGCAAAACTTGCTTTGCATGCGATTGGCTGGTGGCTGTCGGCTTCCGTCCCGGCGTGACGGACAATGTCGGGCGTTCAGCGCATGAAGCGATCGGCGACATTATCAACAGGAAGCTCAGTGACGATGAATTTGTCTTTAGTTCGGTTGAATATATGCTTTGCGGCTCAGGTCTGGACAGGGACAACGTTGAGCACATAGCCAAGGACCTTTTGGCTAATGAACTCATTGAGACAGTGTCCGTTTTTTCAAAAGAAGACTTGAGCTCCTCCGGAATCCCCTTAAATCTTCCATTTGTGACAGATGTTGGAGGCGGGTCTGTAAATGAATATAATCTTGAAGTAAGTGATGACGAGCTTCTGGAAATCAGCCGCAAGGGAATTCTCGCTCTAAGCCTGGAAGAGATGAAGGCTATCCAGTCATATTTTCGCGACTCAGCTGGACGCGACAAATTCGCCTTGAAAAATTGCCCGACCGATGTGGAGCTTGAAGTGCTTGCCCAAACCTGGTCTGAACACTGCAAGCATAAAATATTTGCGGCTGAAATCAATTATGAAGACGAAAACGGCAACCGCGAGACAATCAACTCCTGCTTTAAATCTTTTATAGTGAAAAGCGCCTTTGAAATCAGGGACGAAGTGGACTGGCTGGTTTCGCTTTTCCACGACAACGCCGGAGTAATAGCATTTAATGACGAAATAGACCTTGTTTACAAGGTGGAAACCCACAACAGCCCCTCGGCTCTTGACCCTTACGGCGGAGCAATGACTGGAATAGTGGGCGTCAATCGGGACCCCA
>CAZYVR010000224.1:0-9846 GCA_964651145.1 uncultured Victivallales bacterium
CTTACGGAATGACGATTGGCGAAGCCAGATCGCTGTTTGATCTTTCAAACAGCGCTCTGGCTTCGCCAAACATCATTCCGTAAGCGTTTTCCTCGCAGCGGTCAAGGCTTTTGAACTGTGGATTGTCGGGCATGGCTTTTCCGAGCGAATCAAGTGAGCGCAACAGCTTGCGCCGATTGTGCTGGCGTTCATCGGAAATGCCCTTTGCCACAATTCCCTCAACAGCGAATGGGGTCTTGTTGGGGTCGCCGCCAGTGGCGAAAGGCTTGTATCGCTGCTCCAGAAAACCGGCTTCCGAAAAACGCCCTTGAGGGCGCGTCAGCACGACATAGGGCGGAACCAGACCTTTGTAACCGTTGCCATAGCCTTTGAAAAGTGAGACAACCGCCCCCACAGACGGAAACACCAGCCTGTCTGGTTTGCGTCCGGTTTGCATCATGTAGGATGCTATTTCATGCGCGTTAATGCCATGCGTCATGCTTCGGATGATGGAATATTTGTCGGCCTGTTTGGCAAGCATCGGAAGCGTTTCAGAAATCTGGATGCCTTTTACATTGGTGGGGATCGTCTTGTTTAAAGGGCCGCAATAGTCATATCCTGCGTCCGGTTTGGGATCAAAAGTGTCCAGTTGAGAAGGCCCGCCCCACATCCATATTTGAATGACTGACTTTGCTTTGGGAGGCGCTGGTTTTGGAATGGGCGTTTTAGGCACGCATCCAGCAAGGATAAAGATTGCCCCGGCGGCTATCGCAAGCGCAAGCCATGTCCGGAAACATTTCAATATGTTCTGTGTTCTAATCATTGACGGAAGCGCTCCTTAGTGTCTATAGAGAAATTCTTTTGTGTTGATTAATGCCCAAGCCAAATCAATTGAGGCTTTTCTTGAATTCATTCCCTTGCTTTTAAAATATTTTCTAACGGCAACAAGCTCGGCTTTCGTTGGGTGACGCGACAAAATCTCCAGATAAATCATGTTTATTATCTTTTTCCGGTCGCCTTTGGCTGTCTTTAAAAGATTGCGCAATCTCCAACTGCGTTCAAGCTTGTTTTGAATATGGGTCGAGTTCAGCATGTGCAGGCGCTGCGCGTTCGTCGCCTTGTTGTTGCGTTCAGATTCCAGGCCGGTGTCGCGATTTGGACGGCCATACATTTCAAGAAATTGACTTGTAATGCTGCCGTCCGAAAGATTAATTGAGCGGATCTCGTTGGGGATGAACGTGAACGGTTCGGGTATGACGCTTGAATAGCTTTCACGAGACCCGGTGACGGAGCAAAGCGCGTCGATCAGAACTTCCGCATCCAGTTGACGGACAGGATAATATGCAAACAAAGCTCCGGTTTCCGGATTCTTGCTGCGTGGAATTGAGGATTGCTGATAAACGCGGGAATTGAGGATCAGACGGTAGATATGGCGCAAGTTATACTTGGATTTCACCAGCTCCTTTTCCAGATAAGCCAGAAGCTTTGGATTTGACGGAGGGTTGTTCTCGCGAATATCGTCCGGCTCCTGAATGATGCCGCGCCCGAGCAGCCAAAACCAGATGCGATTAACTATATTGCGCGCGAACCAAGGATTGCCCCTGGCAGTGAGCCAATTGGCAAAAACTGCGCGCGGATCATCGTCCGCTTTTATATTCACTGTGGTTCCGTCAGGGAATCTTGCCTTCCAAGGGGGATGCGGAGCCGGATTAAGAAAAACAATTTCTTCTTTCCACTCTGCTGTGTTCTTGTAAGCCACTCGCGAAAAAAAAGCTTCCATGTCGCGTTGGCGCGCTTTAGGCCATTTTTCAAAACGCGCACCCATAAAGGTCAATGCCGCCGCCCGGGCAATGGTTGACGGCTTTTTGCCTTGAATCGCGCGGTAGAAATTAACCTGCGGAACGCGAAAGTTGCTGCCGCTCGAAGTCAGCAATTCACTAACAAATTTATCATAAGGCATATTGGATTTAATTGCGTCGTGAATCCAGCGATGATAAGCCTGCACAGCGTTGGGCCACAGGTTGATGGGAAACTCCGCTTTGACCCGCAATATATCGCACCACTTCAGAGCCCAATAGTCGGCAAACTCTTTTCGCTTGAGAAGTTTATCTATCAGCGCGGCGCGTTTATTGGCGCGCTTGTCTTTTACGAACCTGCGAACCTCGTGCCCTCTGGGCAGAGAGCCTATCACATCCAGATACACCCGCCTGACAAAGACTTCGTCTGAAGACAGATTTGCCGGTTTTATGCCTTTTGCCTGCAATGCCGCATTGGTCAATTTGTCTATTTCATTGTTTGCAGTTGCCTTGCTGTTGCTCTCAAACGGATGCGCAACAGGCGTGGATGTCGCGTTTGCCGTGTTTGCCGCTTCAAATGGCAACATAAATGAGGCAACCGCAAGCGCGAGTGCAATCAAAGTGTTAAAATAACCAGTCATGAATCCAGTCTGCTTTTTGTTAGTTAAAATGCAATGCTTCAACATCAAGACAAGCCATAAACGAATATTACTGTCAATTTATTGTGCAGGTTGAATAAAAATTGCCGTTTTTGTTTGACGCTTCACTTATTTGTAAAAGGCAAACTGTTTTTGCCGGATCGAACAAATAAAAGATGAAAGGAAAAATAAAAAATGCATCAGCTTTCCTCAACAAGGTACCTGAAGCCCATGCGATGGGTGTCAGAATGGTTTTACGACAAATTGACGCTGAACAACTCAATGAGCGGAGAACTGAACTCCGACCTGACCGGAACAATTTCAAGCGTTCAGGCAGGAAATTTCTACAAGCCTCCAGCCGCAAGCGGCATTCTGCAATTGAGGAGCTCGTCGGGAAAAATCGAACAAATAAACTACACTTCCCATTCAGAAACCAACGGAATATACACATTCGCTGTTTCCGCAACTCTGCTTAATCCTTTTCAGGCTGGCGACAGATGCTCAACAGGAGACTCGCTCATAACAGGCTGGAATGTTTATAATTACACAGGAACAAATCAAAACGAACTATTCTGCTTTATCCCGGACTTGACGCTCCCGGCTGTTGTCATATCAAGCGGCAACTCAGACTTTAACAGAGGCAGGGCAATGGACATGAGTCTTCTTGTTATTGGTGAAGGAACAACGAGCATCGATGAGGCAAACTATGAAGCGCAAAACCTTGTGGACAAAGCGCTGCAAATCCTTGACCTGGCCTATGAAAGCAAACTGCAGTGTCGAATGAAAAGCTGTCAGCCAATGGACGTGGGAGGGGTATTCCTTACTGCTTTTGATGTCGGTTTTGACGTTACCGAAGAATCGCGTTCAAATGGCTGAAAAATTATAAAACTTAAAAAAGGAACAGAAAAATGACAAAAATAAATACAAGAATCCAGTATCTGGAAAAAACCGAAGACATTCTCGATTTTGCGGTGACAAAACTGCAGGAATACACAGGATGGACTGTCCACAAATTCCCCGGAACAGGCTATTCGCAGCTCTTTGAATTCATGCCGGAAATACAGCTCCCCGCCGCTGTCGTCTGCTACAATTCATCGAGTTACAACAAAAAGACCATGCCTGCAAGAACTATCAGTTTGGAAATTGTTGTGGCGACAGAGTTCTACATAGAAGAGGACAAAATAGCCCTCAGAGAGCTTCTTCATAAAGTCATCGAACTGCTAGACGGAGAGACTTTTGGCAAAAAGGTGAGATTCGACATTTTGTCGGATTCTTCTGTTGATTTTGGAACAGGCACCATTGGATCTCTAGTGAAATTTCAAGTTGTCAACTATTAGATTTGAGGATAGTGAAATGTCAGAAGAAAGAAAAGGCGGATGGAAAATTACTCCTTCATCAAGTGGAAAAGAACGAAGAGTTTACGTATCAAAAGACAATGAATCTACAATTGAAGAATTAGCCGCGACTGTTGGACTTGAAGCAAAAGATTTCAAACACTGGGGAGAGGTTATATTATGGAAAAGACTTCCAATAAGTGGACGTTTGTATCCAGATATAGTTTCAGTTCCAAACGTCTGGATTGCTGTTGATGCTTTGCGTGGAGGCGACTGGTATTACGATGTGCCCTTTGTTAATCCGGGAGGTTCTCTTGGAGTCTTTTTCGGAACTGATATGTTCAAGCACGAAAAGAAGGTTGAAAAATTTAAAAGCATTAAAGAATTGTTAGACTTCTTGAAAGATACACAAAAATGTAAAAATGTCTGGGGCATGATAATATTCGCGCATGGAAGCACAACAGGTTATGTTGGAAGTAAAACTTCAGGGACAGGTCAAGAATACATAATACACGAGCTCAGAAAGAATAATTATAGATTAGCTCGCGCTTTTCTTATGCAATGCTTTAGTGGATACGATGGTAAGGTCAGTTATAGGAGAAAAGGGATAAAGAAAGAAATTGAAAGACATTTTGCAAAATATTTTGAAGATATTAAAAATTTAAAGGTTGAAGAAGACG
Source organism: uncultured Victivallales bacterium (assembly GCA_964651145.1). GTDB lineage: Bacteria > Verrucomicrobiota > Lentisphaeria > Victivallales > GWF2-45-14 > CAZYVR01. Next base: position 4,428 of record CAZYVR010000224.1, read on the forward strand.
GAGAAGGCTATTGTGAAATAACTTTTGACATTGACTGGAGAATGGAATGGGGCAGCGTGGTGGCAACAGACCCTTTTACATATAAACATATGAATGTTTTAATGGTGGACCTTGATATTTTTCTCAGGTGGTTTTAGTTTAAAATTGTGGATTATCTCATAAAAAGGCAAGACGCATGAAAAAATTATCTCTTTCATTTATTGTAGTGCTGGCGCTTTATCTGTCAGGTTGCATTTATTTGCGCTTACCCCATGGAGATACAATGTTCAACCACAGCATTGAAAAACCATTCTATGGCTTAATAGGCAAAGAAGTTAAGCTTTTGAGATCTGTAAAAGTATATGATGACGTTTTTTTATATGGTCTAGATGAGAGAGAGGCAGACAGTGTAATGGATGTGGGGGATCCTCCTTCGCTTTTTTTTGATCCCTACGGTAATAAATTTTCAATGAATTTTTATGATCTTCCAGATGAACTACCCAAAGGGACTATAATAAAATTCGATTCATTTTGGGTTCATAAAGATTATGTTTTCTTTATGCCGTATAACATTCGCTATACTGCCTGGTTTAGGGCTCCAAGTTTAAACCTTCCTGAGCATGTTAGATTTTTATATGTCTGGGGACGGGGACGATATTTGCATAGAGCGCCATGGGAAGATAATAAAGTTCCTGAATCACGCTATGTCGGCGCTAGCGGAAAAGGATATAATCCAGAATAAATAGAGGCATATGAAAAAACTATTTCTTTCATTTATTGTTTTGGGGGCTCTATCTCTATCAGGTTGCGTATATTTGCTGTTTCCTAGTTCAATGCATTCGCTTTCTTTGGACGAAAATGAAAGACCATTCTATGGCTTAATAGGCAAGGAAGTAAATCTTCAAAGACCAGTAAAAGTATACGAAGATATTTTTTGGTCAGGCTTGGAAGATAAGGAAGCAGACAGTGTTGTGGTTGGTGGAGCAATAACCAAAATGACATATATTGACGCCAATGGAAATGAAACAATTACTCGCTATTATAGAATTCCAAAAAATTTGCATAAGGGAACAGTGATCAAATTTGATACGGCTTCATTTTTTGTTGATAAAGACTATGCTTTTTTCATTCCATACAAAATCCGTTATGTAGCATCTTTTCACGTCATAAACAATCCTGATATTTCTAAGAAACTCAAATTTCGCTATATTTGGGGACGCGGACTGTATATACATAGAGCGCCATGGGAAGACGACAAAGTCCCTGAAACGCGCTATGTCGGCTTCAGCGGGAAAGGATATGAACCTAAATAAAAGATGTAGGAAGGCATGAAAATATTTATAAAAGAGCCTTTGTGAAAACGGGAAAATTACAGATTGACAGAGCATTGTCGACCGGAGAGATTCAGCGTTTTTCGACAAAAAGGTGCAACTATAAAAAAACTTGCAACCCAAATAAAGTTAGACTATAATGAATGTGATAAATGGTTAAAATTATCAGACAAGGGGTATGTTTCAAAAAAACATAAAATAATATCAGGAGAAAAGTATAGCATCCCAAATATTGTTTATGTTAATGATCTTACAGCGTTGGTTGCTTGGTGGGGATGGCAACTCGCAGAAGAAAGGACTTTAAGAAATCAAGGTTTTATGGTTTTAGAAAAGAATGATCCCGATAGACTAACTATTTTAGGAGAATTTGCTGGCGAGGATACCTATGGAGTTGTTACTATAGGTCATGGGGAGGATACCGATAAAGGGGATATTAAAGCATCTGATCATAGACTTTCGCCAGGAAGCATAAAAGGGGTATTGCATCATAAAATGGGAGGCATAAAGAATGCGGTCTGTTGGGGAGGCTATAAATTTGATGAATGGTGGAATCTTGTTGCGCCTAGAGGATTCTTTTTTTGGCCAACTTATAAACTTTTTTTTACATCGGCACAGCCAGGAATAATTAAACATGGTTTTTAAGAATAAATCTTTTTATTGCAGTCTGATTTTTACCGCTTTTTTTGTTAGCCAATTATACTTGGGAATGTCAGATCCTTTTTATCTTCATGTGGCAAGTTATGCAGGTTTATTTTTTTTCGGGTTGCTTACATTTTTTTACTATAAAAAAGAAAAGAAACAAACAAAGAATTCTTCCTTAGGACTTGTTGTTATCGTTTTTGTCGCCATTTTGCTAATTCTGCTTTTTTGCCTTCCGGCGTTTGGATAAATAAAAACGTTAACTTTGCAGAAGAATGTCGCGAATTTGGGGTTAAAAGGATACGGAAAACTGAAAGAGCAGGATATAATAGAAACGTCTGAAGAATACCTGAATTATTACAGAGAGATCGGCGATGACTTTATTTCTATCACCTCGTCGATGAAAAGCGTTTCAAGCTATATGCCAACTGGAACAAAAGAGTATTTTGAGTTCATTTTTAAGTCAGTGGAAGCTTTTAAAGGAGGTCTTGACATCGTAAACAATCACGCAGGAAAAATAAACAAGCTGTCGAAGGAAGTATTCGATAAGCTGGGAAAAGCGATTGGAGGTAATGAAAAAAATTTATGGTCAGGAAGGCGGATATTAAAAGCTGGAGGCGATGCCAAAGCAATGAATGCAGAATGGGGAATAAAATAGTTTATTTGTCAATTAAACTTTCTTTCTCTACTTTAGAAATTTTATCGGCTACACGTCGAGTTATTTCTTTATCTTTGCCATAAATTTCAATTAGAATTGAATATGCTTTTTTTAGTTGTTTTATACTTTTATCATATTCCCCTATTTTACGGTAAATATTTGCATTGCCAGCCAAAAAAGAGGCAGTCTTATTACTATTTTCGCCGTATATTTCTCTTGCTAATTCTATTGCTTTATCTTCAAGCTCCAACGCTTTTTCTAGTTGTTCATTTCTAGAATGCGCAGCTCCGGCAAAATAATATAAATCAGCTAAAAATCGCTTATCAATATTTTGATTTTTAGTGTATTTCAAAGCTTTTCCGAAATGCTTTACAGCTATTGAGAAATCTTTCCTGTCTTGACAAACTCTTCCTAGCCCATAATAAATAACAGCCAATTCAGTTGGTCTTGGATTTTTCTTTGCGGTTTCGCGTCTGAGCATTTCTTCAAAACATGCCTGTGAGCATTCAAATTTATTGACCAGCAGATAATCGACGCCATTTTTTTCCAAGTCATTATAAGACATCTTGGAAAGAGACTCTTTAAATTGTTGTTTTTTGTCATTCGACATATCCTCCGCCGAAAGAGAAAATGCGCATATAAAAATCAATAACGAAGTCAAAATTTTCCTAAGCATAATGAATCCCCTTTGTATAAACTGCCCGAAATAAATTAAGCTTTGACCTGAAAAATGCAAATGGACATTCAATTCAAATTAACACTGGAGAGTATTTCTGTTAAGCTACAATGAATCTTTGTTTGCTAAAAATGCCTGGCAAGAAGATATGAATATATTAATGGTTGACCTTGATATTATTCTCAGATGGTTTTAGTTTGAAACTGTGAATTATCCAATAAAGTACAACGAGGCATGAAAAAATTATATATTTCACTAATTGCAGTGGCTTTCTATCTTTCGGGTTGTGTATCTTGTGAATATCCAACTAAATATACTAGGCTGGACAACAGTGACGAAAAGCCATTCTATAATTTAATAGGCAAAGAAGTTAAACTAAAAAGATCTGTGCGTATTTCTTGTTGTAATATGCGTATTCCTTATTCTGATGTGGATATGCCAAATACCATAATAAAACTTGCGCCCCCTATTAAATATACGTTTGCTCCTTTGAATAATATTTTAGGTTCAGATTATGGGGAATTAAATTCCGACCCTTATTATGATGTCTTAGATTCTGATTATATCATAGATTTAGATTCTGGAGTTATTAACTATTTAAAGTTACCCAATGAACTTCCCGCGGGAACGGTGATAAAATTTGATTCATTTTGGGTTGGCAAAGATTATGCTTTTTTTATAGCATATAAAACTCGTTACACAGCGTGGTTCAGGGTTCCGAGTTTGAACCTTCCCGAGTCTGTCAGGTTTTTATATGTCTGGGGACGGGGACGATATCTGCACAGAGCTCCATGGGAAAATGACATGGTTTCTGAATCACGCTTTGTTGGTTCCAGTGGAAAAGGATATGACCCTAAATGAAATATGAAAAAATTATTTCTTTTATTTATTGCTGTGGTGGCGTTTTCTCTATCCGGTTGCGTATCTGTTGAATACCCGACCAAATATACAAGACTCTGCCATAGTGATGAAAAGCCATTCTACAGCTTAATAGGCAAGGAGGCAAAGCTTCTTAGACCTGTAACTATTTCTTTTCTTGGCTTGGAGAGTCCGGATAGTATAATGGAGTTAGGTCCTCCTATTAAAAATGTGCTTACTCCTATTAATAATATACTTGGAACAGATCATGGGGAGCTTTTATCTGACAGTTATTATGAGGTGGGTGATATAATGTACGATCTTAACCGTCCAGAATTACCCAATAAACTACCAAAAGGAACAATAATAAAATTTGATTCATTTTGGGTTAATAAAGACTATTTTTTTTTCATGCCGTATAACATCCGCTATACTGCCTGGTTTAGAGTTCCAAGTTTAAATCTTCCTGATTCAGTCAGATTTTTATATGTCTGGGGCCGGGGACGGTATTTGCATAGAGCGCCATGGGAGGATGACAAAGTCCCTGAAACGCGCTATGTCGGCTTCAGTGGAAAAGGATATGACCCGAAATAAAAGATGCGAAGTGCAAGAATATCGCAAACACTATAGCAAGCAGGGGATGGTTTTATTGCGCTATGATATTATTCCTCGATTATATAGTTTTTGAACATGTGAAAAATCAGGGCGGCGGCTGGAGGGATAAGGCAACAGGCCAGAAAAAACATCACTACAATATTTATGCTGTCCAGACCTAACATTTCTTGCATGCAGACAAAGTCGTTTGTGTCGCCGCCGACGGTCAGGCCACGCGTGTATATGATTTTTTCAACGTTGTCAGTCAGCAGTTTTATTGCGAACATTACGCAGCTTATTTCTATGAAAAAGGCAAGCATTGCGTATAGCGGACGCTCCATCGCGTTCAATATCGAGCTTCCGCTTATTGTGCGGTAAAAGAAAATCCCGGCGAAAACCAATTCAGTTCCGTGGCCCATGTAGAGGATTATCAGCTTGTGCGCCATTGTGAACGCGCAGGCAGTGTACAGCATAACAAACAACGCTATTATCACAAGAGGCGCTGCCCGTTTTCTGTTCAGATAAAACAACCAAACAAAGAGAGCGTAGACTATCGCAACAACCCATATGTGACGGTTGCTTAAATCCATAGGCGCGCGTCCGCCGCCATAAGTGAAGTCGAACGCCGGCACGGCCCAAAATCCGAATATCCATGAAAAGAAGGCGTGCCCCAGTTCGTGGACA
>CAZYVR010000225.1:0-9736 GCA_964651145.1 uncultured Victivallales bacterium
CTATCGCTTCAATCATAAATGACGAAATAGCCCTAGCGTTGAATTATATAATAACCGGTTCCAGAAGAATGGAAATGCTTCTCGAAGCTCTCCTGCGCATATCAAGAATGGGAAAAGAGTCCCTTCAGCTCCAGCCTGTAAATATGAACGAGCTGCTCAAAAATGTAAAAACAAACCTGGAATTCCAGCTGAATGAAATAGGAGCTGAGCTGGAAATAGAAAATCTTGACGACTCATGCGTGGATGCCTCGCAATTTGAGCAGGTATTTACAAACCTTATAACAAACGCCATCAAATACAGAGAGCCTTCCCGCAAATGCTCAATCAAAATATACTCGGAAAAAGACGAAGATTTAACGAGATATTTCGTAGAGGACAACGGAATAGGCATCCCGAAGGAACATATCGACAGGGTCTTCCATGCTTTTTACAGAGTTGACGAAGACATTTCAGAAGGCGACGGCGTGGGCCTTGCCATTGTTAACCGGGCTCTGGATTTGCACAACGGATGCGCCAAGGTCAAATCAGAGCTGGGAAAAGGAAGCATTTTTATTGTTGAAATTCCAAACAGTCCCATAAAAGAAGAAGGCAAAAAGAAATGATCCCCAATGAAGACGCCCCTGTTTTAAGAATCCTGATTGCCGAAGACGACGATGCGGCGGCTCATCTTATCAAGACAAACCTGAGAAGGGCAGGGCTCAACAATGTTTTTTACAGAACAAAAAACGGAGAAGAAACCCTTGAACTTCTGCAAGGCGACTCCATACCCAAAAAAGACAAGCTGGTAGTTCTTCTTGACATCAGGATGCCAAAAGTGGACGGAATAAGAGTGCTCAAGCACATGAAAGAATCGCCCACGCTAAGAAAAATACCCGTCATTATGCTCACCACCAGCGACAGGCCAAAAGAAGTTGAAATATGTTATAAAATAGGCTGCAACTCATACCTTAAAAAACAAGTTGATTACACTAAATTTGTCGACTCAATAAAAAAACTGGCGGCTTTCATCAAAGTCTGTGAAATCCCGGCGTTGGAGGATTTGCCCAATGAATGAATCTCTAAAAATACTAATACTCGAAGATGACGCAGGACTTAATGAGCTGATACGCAGGCGCCTGGCAAGAGAAGGCCACGAGTGCTTCTGTTTTCAAAGAGCGGAAGGCGTCCTGAAATGGCTCTCTGAAAATAGCGCGGACATGATAATTCTGGACTTGATGCTCCCGGATTACTCAGGAGAGGAGCTCATATCCATCCTCAAGCGAAATAATATATCCATCCCATTTATTGTAGCCACAGGACAAGGCTCTGAGGCGATGGCCGTAAAACTCCTAAAAAAAGGGGCAAAAGACTATCTGGTTAAAAATTCTAATTTTCTGGACGCGCTCCCTGCCGCCATCGAAATGGTATGGAGAGAAATTCAACTGGAAAGCCTCCTCGACAAAGCCAGACAACAAATAAGCATTCAAAATGCGACTCTTTCTGCTGTGTTTGAATTTTCACCGCAAGGAATCCTTGTGATGGACAACATGGGCAAGATTCTGTCAGTCAATAACTCCCTGCTTGCATTCTCAGGCGGCAAGGGGAATTTCAAAAGTGGCCTCGAATTTTTCCGCCATATTGCGGGACAAATTGAAAACGGCGACGAATTTATAAAAAAGGTGACCGAGATTTCAGATGACGCCAAGGGCCTTATAATTGAAAACCTCAGCTTCCTCAACAAAAGCTTCGATGTTTTCAGCTCCCCAATGTTCGGAGAAAACATCGAAAATTGCGGAAGAATATGGTATTTTCGCGACATAACCATACACAAAAAAGCGCGTCGGGCAATGGAGCTGGCCAAAATAGAAGCCGAAAAAAACGCAGAAATGAAAAGCAAATTCTTCGCCTTAGTCTCGCATGATGTGAAAACTCCTCTGGGAGCCATCAAAGGCTTCGTGGAACTTCTGGACCAAACAACGCTGGACTCAACCCAGCGCGAATACACAGACATCATCAAATCATCCAGCGAACACTTGATATGCCTTATAGACGACATACTTGACCTAACCAGAATAGAGCATGGCGAAATTGAGTTTAACTTCCAGGCGTTTTCTATCCGCGACCTCCTGAAAAGCTGCCTAGACACATTTGCCCCAAAATCTAAGGAATCAGGAGTGGAGCTATTGCTCGAAACCGACGAAAATGTTCCGGAAATAGTTTATTGTGACCTGCACAGGGCAAAGCAAATTATTTTAAACCTCGTCGGCAACGCCATGAAATTCACGCATGAAGGCTCTGTTACGCTGAAATGCTCTGCCCAAGATGAAAAGACTCTGCTTATTCAAGTGGCCGACACAGGAATAGGCATAAACGAAGAAGCCCAAAAACATATATTTGCCCCATTCCTTCAGGCCGGAGCCAAAGTGCGGGACGAATACGGCGGGTATGGCCTTGGATTGGCTATCGCCAAGCAGCTTGTGGAAAAATTCGGTGGGCAAATGAGCCTCACGAGCACAGCCGGGAAAGGCTCTGTTTTTTCATTCACTCTCCCTGTCAATAACAAGGATAGTCAATAAAGAGCCGCAGGACAAAGCAATGAAAAAAAACATGACAAGGACGATAAATAACATTAAAAAATATGCGTTTACACTCGTCCTGGCCTTTTTCCCTTTTCTCTTTCTTAACGCTTCCGACGCTGAACTGGAAAAAATCCTGGCCGACAGAAAAAATGAAATCAATGCCGAAAAAAAAGAATACTCCAGGAAAGTGGAAATAATTGATGGGCAAATAATCGAAAAACTCGCGGATCTCCTGCGCAAAAAAATAACAGACAAAGATTTTAATGGAGCAAAAAGCGTAAAAAAAGCCATAGCCTCTCTTGCCATTCAGGAAGAAGCCCAGCCCGTTTCGACAGAAAAAACAGACACAAGAAAAACAACAATCAAGCCCCAACAGAAATCAAAGATTAAAACCTTGCCAGCCGACGGAAGCTTCCCGAAAGGCTCATTCAGGCAATTTGGCAGACACTACTGTGTATTGCCGTTTAAAATGAATTTCCACGACGCCCAAAAAGCATGCGAAGCATTGGGCGGACACATGCTCAATATAAAAAACGAAGAAGAATACAACTTTTTCCATGACTATGCAGTCAGGCATAAAAAAACAATCTGGCTGGATTTGAGCTTTAAAAATGGCAAGTGGACAGACTGGCAAGGCAACAACGCCGCTTACCTGAAATGGTTCGAAGGAAAGTACAAAGTCGCTCCCAACGCAAACTCAGTGGCTGTAAACGCAAGCAACTCCGGTTCGGACATGGTGAGACTGGCTGGATTCAAACATTCCAATTTCGCTGTCTGCGAATGGGATAAATAAAAATAAAAGGAAAAAACATGAAAAAAATCGTCGTTTCAATCTGGAGCCTTTCTTTAATCGCGCAGCTTTTCCTGGCCACGCCTTTGAAAGCGGCGCCAAAAGATGCCAAAAGCCCCTTTAAAATCAAAGTGACAACAGACAAACCGGAAGCCTTGTATAAAGTCGGCGAAAAAATTATCTTCAATGTGTCCTTTCTGGAAAACGACAAGCCACTGGCAGGAGAAAACCTTTATTACAGGATAAACAAAGACGGCTCAAAACCAAAATCAGGCACAATAGTGTCAGGAGAACAGCCCATAAAAATAGAATCAGAGCTAAACAGGCCGGGGTTCGTTCTATGTTATGTCTCATCAAAAGACAAAGACAAGAAAAATATAAGAGGATACGGCGGAGCCGGTGTGGAGCCGCTGAAAATAAAAGCAAGCCGCCCCTCTCCTGAAGATTTTGACAAATTCTGGGCTGAAAAAAAAGCGGAGCTCGCAAAAATCCCGATGAAGCCAGAATTGACGCCGGAGCCTCTTACAGAGAATCTCAAAAAGAAAGTCGAATGCTTTGACATAAAAATCAACTGCCCTGGCGGAATGCCGATGTCAGGATATTTCGCAAAACCACTTAATGCAAAGCCCAAAAGTCTTCCAATATTTATAGGTTATCATGGAGCAGGCGTCAGAAGCTCCTATAAACGTATAGGCCAGGCACTACAAGGAATGTTATGCCTAGATATCAACGCTCATGGCATAGTGAACGGCAAACCCAAAGAATTCTATCAGGAACTCCGCGCCGGAAAATACAAAGGATATCCTTACTGGGGCGCAGACAGCAAAGAAAATATATATTTCCTTGGCATGTTTTTCAGGCTAATGAGGTCAATGCAGTTCATGATGGCCCAGCCTGAATGGGATGGGAAAACTTTGATAGTATCTGGAAGCAGTCAAGGCGGAGCCCAAGCGCTTGTTGCCGCCGGCCTGGAGCCAAAAGTCACATTCTGTGTGGCGAGGGTTCCCGCTCTGTGCGATCACACTGGCATTCTGGAAAAACAATCCAGCGGTTGGCCTCGCTTTATCAGATTCGGAAAAGACGGAAAGCCAGTAAATCCCAAAATAGTTGAGACTGTTCCGTATTTTGATGCCGCAAATTTCGCGGAACGCATAAAAGCGGACACAATCGTCACAACTGGCTTTATCGACACCACATGCGCGCCGACTTCAGTTTATGCCGCCTACAACAACATCAAAAGCAAAAAAGAAATTATAAATAATGTTCTTTCCGGACACAAAAACCCAAAAGAGACTTCAAGCATTATAAGCAAAAAACTTCATGAATACATAAAGTCTCAAAAAGAGGAAAAATAACAATACCTTTTTGCGTTTAAGACGGAAGAATATTTTTCAAAAGAGACGGGAAGACATTGCGTCCGCATAGTTTTCTCGTCATTTTTCTTATATGCCTCAACCGGAAAAGTGGCGAGCGGCTGAAAGTATGGTCAACAATCATCAAGGCGCTGCTTATGTCATCGGCGCAAACAACATCGCGTTTGTCTGATGCGGCAAGGGTCGCGGCAAATGCCATTACTGCGGGAAATGTAAGAAGCAAATGCCGCATGCCTTCCTCAAAAGTCAGATTAAGCGCCGCCATTCCGCAAAAATGCATTGAATAGAGTTTGGTCGCTAAATATTTTTCATAAACATTGACTCCCTCTTTGTCATATTTTGCCATCGACATTGCCTTGAGCGGATCAATGCCCTTTGTGTCAGGGCAGTCTCTGTTAAGGGCTTTGAGAGAGCCGCGTCCGAAAATAAAATTCAATATTGTTTTAGCGCGTTTCAGCCTGCCTATAATAGGCTTTTTCAGATAAACTTCTTCGTCGACTCTCAAGTATCCGCTAAGCAAGTACCTGAAAAGCAGGCGTTCATTGAGATTTAAAGGGCGCGCTTTTTTAATCTCTTCCGCAAACGCCGACGCTGTGTTGGATATAAATTCAGCGGCCTCTCTGACAAATGGCTCTCCGGCGTTCGTTATATCGGACGCATACTTTCTGGCTGACTGAAACTCCATAATCCTTGCCGCCGCGCAAAAGCGCTCCGGCAGACCAAATTTACTGGAGAGCAGAATCTGCTCATAAGCCTTGCTCACCGTGAATAATCTGTCAATCCCCGGATCAAGCCTCCAATTGTAAATAGCCGTGGCTTTGCCGCTCGAAGTTGCGCCCAGTTCCTTGGCAAAGGCTTTTACTTCATGAAGCCTGGCATTTATTTCTTTCCCTTTTCCAAATGCCACGGAAGGGCAGTCGAATTTGAATGCGGCCGAAACGGCTCCGTTCTCCCAGTTTAAAACATCAAAAGGATGAAGCCTGCACGCCAGCGGCTTGACGCTTTCTCCAAAATATTTGTGAATCTCGCACAAGTTGTTGTCGTCCAAAAACACGCAATCGCCGTTGCTTTTCTTTGAAATCTGGAAAAGGCCCGGCAAGCGTTTGTAGGGCAAAAAAACCGAATTTTTCTCAAAATCAAACCCGGGAATCTTCAGCTTCTCAATGCGCATCTTCTCTTTCAAAGTCACAGGAATTTCCCACATCCTGCAACATTTGCCGCAACTCCGGCAATCATAATTCTGATGCGGGAAAAATCTTATGTCAGAAAAATTCTCCCTTGATTCTTGTTCGATGTTTCCTGTTTTTGACTTCATGCCCATCCAGTTTTGTTTGCCCTTAAAGACGATTCTAAAATTACATTAGCGTTGGACTTTTGCAATTGTCCCTTTTTATATTATCCTATAATGTCACAAAAAAAACTGGAGGTTGACGCCTGTTTAAAAATCTTTACATCCATGTGCCTTTTTGCGCGTCAAAGTGCGGCTATTGCGTTTTCTACTCGGAGCCTGGGGCGTCCGGGAAGCGGATGGCGGACTATTTAAGCCGACTTGCAAGCGATTTTGAAGCAAACAGCGCAAATTGCGGAGCGTTAAAAAGCGTGTTCATCGGCGGCGGCACGCCCACTTTGCTCTCGCCGGAAAGCCTTTCTTTCATTTTTGAAAAATTGAAAAAACATTTCCATCTATGCGACGCCACGGAAGTGTCAATAGAGTGCAATCCCGAAACACTCGACGAAAAAAAAGCGGACACACTGGCGGGCATAGTCAATCGCGCAAGCCTCGGAGTTCAAAGCTTTGAGCCGCGATTGAGAAAAACCCTTGGCAGACAAGGCAATGTTGAAAGCATAGCAAAAGCCGCAAAGCTCCTCAAAGCTCGCGGGATAGAAAACCTGAGCATGGACCTTATATATGCAATTCCCGGGCAATCCATTGAAGACTGGCGACGCGACTTGGACAAAGCTTTGGACTTTGAGATCAAGCACCTTTCAGCATACGCGCTTACAATAGAGGAAGGCTCCAGGCTAGCGGGTGACAATTGCGACATAAACGAAGAGCTTGCCGCCGATATGTGGCCGATTACGGAAGAAATCCTGACGACGCGCGGACTCAAGCGCTACGAGATATCCAACTATGCCATTCCCGGCTTTGAATGCAGGCACAACTTGAACGTTTGGCATGGCGACTCATACTTGGGCTGCGGCCCGGCTGCGTCTTCGTTTGACGGCGCAAAACGCTGGACTCAGCGCGCCGATCTGGATGCATGGACAAAAGGCAAAAGCCCGGAATACGACATTGTGGATGAAGAATCGCGCGCCAGAGAAATATTTGTTATGGGCTTGCGAACCGTTTCAGGCTGGAAACTCGAAGAGCTGGCAAAATTTCGACATGTTCCGGATCTCGAAAAAATAAAGCTTGAATGCGCAGGCTTCATTGAAGCCGGAATGATGCTATTCGACCCAGCCTCAATCCGTCTGACAGAAAAAGGACTGCTGTTCTGGGATTCCATAGCCGAAGCGATTATATGACAAGGCAATAAAATATCAGGCAAAAACACAGAGAACAGTCACATTGTCCTCGCCGCCGCCCTGCAAAGCCGTGTGCAAAAGTTTTTTGACTGCGGCGGCCGGAGTTTCCGCCTCTGAAAGCATCTTTTTGATCTTGCCGTCGTCAACATGATTGGTAAGGCCGTCAGAACAGAACATATAACGATCGCCAGGCTTCTTGTCAAATGTGCTGAGCTCCGGCTCCATATTGTCCAACGGCCCGACTGAACGCGAAATTATATGGGCAAATGGATGAAATTGGGCTTCTTCTTCGTTAATGATATTTTTTTTGACCAATTCAGCCACAAAGCTATGATCCTCAGTGAGGCGCTTCAGTTCGCCTTTGCGAACGCGGTAGCAACGGCTGTCTCCGGCATGGGCAATCACAACCGAATCTTCAAGAAAAACTCCGGCAACTATGGTTGTGCCCATAGGATGTTGAATCTCATACTTCTCGTTCAACCCGAAAATAACATCATTTGCTTTTATTATTCTGTCTTTCAGGGCTCCTCCCCAATCTCCGCTTTTCCACTTATGGCATTTCTTGAGCTTCCTGAACGTTGAGGCAAGCATTTGCAAACAAAGATTGCTCGCAATGTCTCCGCTCTCATGTCCTCCAATGCCGTCAGCCAGAGCCGCCAGACATTGCGACGAAGGCAAATTTGTATAGTAAACAAAGCTGTCTTCATTATGATCACGAACAAGGCCTACATGAGTGTCGGCATATATGTTTTCAGGACTAATGAATGGACTTTTTTTCTGTTTTGTTTTGGAAACTTTATTCATTTTTCCCTAATATAATGTTTGCTTTAAGCGGTCTTGCAATAAAAAAAACGGGCGCGTTCCGCTAAAATGCGCAGAAAACAACTACAGTTACTTGATATACAACTAAGCTAAAAAAAATCAAGTCATTTTCAATAAAGGTTTTGAATTATACAAACCATCGGCTATTGTTTTTCTACTGACTTTTCAGTTTCTGCGTTTTATAAATGGGACTTAATAATGGAGATAATTAAATTTTAACTTAAACTTCAAAATAAACCCGGAGAGTTAATTTATGAGCAAGGACAGAAATAAAGTTCGCAATCTAGCAGTTGCCGGCCATAGCGGCAGCGGAAAAACTTCCCTCTGTGATCTGATGCTTTTTAAAGCTGGAACTGTGGAGCGCTGCGGGAAAATAGACCAGAAAACAAGCGTTTCTGACTATACCACCGATGAACAAGCCAAACAAAGCAGCATTTATGCGACTCCCCTCACTTACAAATGGAAAGATAACGACATATTTTTGATAGACACCCCAGGATACGGAGAGTTTATCGGCGAGACCATTTCTTCCCTCACTGTCTGCGACAACACGCTTATAGTAGTGGACGCGACCCACGGACTTGAAATAGGAACCACACGGGCATGGAAACTGTCTAAAAAAATGAACCGTTCGCGCTTTATTATCATAAATAAAATGGACATCGAAACGGCAGATTTTAACAAAGTCCTCAATCAACTTCAAGAAGCATACGGCAAAACCATCTGTGTTCCAATCACCATGCCTGTTGGAAAAGGCGACGACTTCAGCCGAGTAATACACGTCCTCAGAGACACTGACATCCCCGCTGAAATGTCCGAAGACGTGGCAAAATACAAAGAACAGCTGATGGACACAATAGCCGAATCAGACGAAGAACTCATGGTGAAGTATCTCGACGGAGAAGTGCTGACACATGAAGAAATATCATCCGGCCTTCATAAAGCCATACTTTCCGGCTCTCTGGTGCCGGTCTTTGCGTCCAGCGTTGAAAAAGATATCGGCGTGGAAAAAATGATGAACGCCATAGTCAATCTTTTCCCGATCCCCTTGGCATCCGGAAAAATAACTCTTAAAGACGGCTCTGAAATTGACGCCGGCGACGAGCCTATGGCAACAGTTTTCAAATCCATCATCGACCCGTTTATCGGCCAGCTAACTTTCTTCCGGGTGGTCAGCGGAACATTCAAATCAGACAGCGAGGTGTATAATGTAAGCACTGAAACCAAAGAGCGCTTTGGCCCCATAATGCTGATGAATGGAAAGATCCAGGAACCCACAGACGAGATCGGCCCCGGCTGCATTGCCGCAATGGCCAAACTCAAAAAAACCAACATTGGCGACACTCTCGGCAAATCAGCGTCAACAAAAGAATTGCCCGTTATTGAATATCCTAAACCGGTAATGTCTTACGCTGTGACCGCGACAAAAAACGGAGAAGAAGAAAAAATCGCATCAGGCTTGCTCCGACTGTCTGAAAGCGATCCGACTGTCAAGCTGAAACGCAATAAGGAAACGCATGAGATGCTGCTTTCAGGCATGGGCGACCAGCACTTGGCCAATATTGTCAAAAAACTGAAGGAAACAGCCAAAGTTGACGTTAATCTGGCTTGCCCGAAGATACCATACCGCGAAACAATCATGGCTTCCGGGGAAGCAATGTATCGTC
>CAZYVR010000226.1:0-9717 GCA_964651145.1 uncultured Victivallales bacterium
GCCGCGCGTCCTTGCGCCCTGATGTTCTGACTCAAGAACTCGGTACTCTCAAGTACTATAAAAGAGAACGTTAATTAAATAGATGAGAAATAGGAAGGACTAACTTATGGTTAGAATTTTGGGCACATTATGCATCGGCGCAACTTTGATTATGGGATGCAATTCTGTATTAAAGGACAAGCGTTTTAAAACAGTTGAGATGAGTGAGCGGCAGGAAAAGGATTTGAAGTTGAAACTTTTTCCTTTGCCTCATGAGATTCGGGGCATGAAATCTATTTACTCTTTTAATCCCGGCAATGCTTCGCTTATTTTTAAAGGCTCTCCCGCTGCCAGGCAAGAGAAATTGATGAAGGATCTGGGAGTTTGGTGGAATGGCAAATTTAAATCTGAGTTGAATAGAGCCAAAGGCGATCCGACAAGCGATTTTAACATAATATTCATGAACTCTTCCGATGCAAAGGGCAAAGATATTGTTTCAGTCAGAGAGCTTGAATATTTGAAGAATCGTCCCAACCCTGAACAGGCATACATGATAAAAACAATTGCCAACCCTGGCAAGTTTAATGTTTGTCTTATTTACAATGATTATGCCGGCATGTACTATGCCATGGTGACTTGTCAGCAGCTAATTGATGCCATTTCAACTCAACAGAAATTGAGATTCTCGGATATAATGATCGTTGATTGGCCGGATATGAAGTGGCGCGGCACATGGAATGTGTTGGCTAGATATAAAAAAGACGAAGACATCAAACGCATTAAGGCATATTCAACTTGGAAATGTAATTACATTATGCAGCCCAGAATATCGGGGGTTATAGATAAAAAGAATGAATTGAAAGCCGAGTGGCGTTATAAGCCGGAATTAATAGAGTCGGCTAAAGAATATGCTCTTCGTCTTGTTCCTGGAGGCCCTCATCTGCCGGCTCTTTTTAGATGGACTTTAGGTGAAAAGCTCAGAAAAGCATATCCTGAGTGTGTTGGCGTTAAATCAGCAAAGCTTCATGAAGAGTATTATCCTATATGCTTTAGTTCGCCTCGCTCTCAGGAATTTATTGACAAGTTTATTATTTCTCTTGCCAAAGAATATGGTGATGTGTCAATATGGCTTTCTGAATGCTCCAAAGATCTTGCCGTCTGTCATTGCTCCAAATGCAAAGGCGATGCGGGAAAATGCTTTATAGCTGAAGTTAAGCACGTTGTAAAAGCCTACAAGAAGGCAAAAAAAATCAATCCAAATTTTAAGATGGATATTCTTTTTACGCAAGGGTCATACTCTCATAATCATAAATTGCTTGAGCTTATTCCCAAAGATGTAAGCATTAGCTTTTACCATGGGCAAATGAGCTACAAGTCTTACTTTCAGGTTTATAATCTTCCTCCATCTGTAAATGCGTTTGTCCACAATGGCTATGAGGTTGCCAGCGTTCCTATGCCTGTTGCCAGTCATTATGGCGGCGGACTTTTTCAGTATCCTTTTCAAACGCCGGAGTATTGCAAACTTCTGTGTTCAGAAGCTTTGGACAGAGGCTCTGTCTGTTTTAACGCTTTTTTTCCTATGTCTGTTTTTGCGCACTCTCTTAACAGCCAGGCTTGCGCTGAATTTCTTTGGAACAATCGTGGACGGAGCGCTCGCGAGTTTGTTGTGAGCTGGGCTGTTCGCCATGGCTTGTCAAAACCTGAAAAAGTTGCCGATGTTGTGCTGAAGCTGGAAAATTCAGAGCGTGGCTTAAGCAACTGCTACGGGAGCAACAAAATTGTAAAAATTATCAAGCCTATTGTCACTTATTTCACAGGCATGTCCAAAGGGGACAAAAATGTATATTCCAAACTTGAGTACGCGACTTATGACGAGTTGGCGCGGTTGAGGAAAAACTGCGAAGCCGGAGTCAAAGAGGCTGCCGACATAGGCGATCCTGAGCTTTACGCAGGCGCAAAGCTTATCTGTGACTGGATTTCAATCCTTGAGCAATATGCTTATTCTGTGGAAAATCCAAAGAATTTGGAAATAAAGAAAAATGCATGCAAAAATGTCAAAAATCTCATCAGAAAATTAAAGAAGGATCGTAAAAAGTGGTTTTCTTATCAGGGCAAATATTTTGAGAAAGGCGTTTTGAAATATTACAACAAAAACTTTTTTGAGCCAATAAGCAAGAGCTTTGACTCTTTGCTTGAACAAAAGGATTTGCAAGACGATACAATAAAGAAAATGTTTGATGAAGGAAAGTTGAAGACAATTAGACTTAATGGGCAGGATTGGAAATATCTTCATGACTACTCGAAGGTCGGAAATAAGAAAAAATGGTTTTCTCCAGAGTATAACGCAGAGAAATGGAAGAGTATTAAAATAGGGCAGGGATGGCCAAGGAATACGAAGGGAATAGGCTGGTACCGCTTGGCGTTCAAGGTTCCTGAAGGAATGATGAAATTCAAGCATGTTATGCTGTTTTTCGGCGCTGTTGATGAAGATGCTGTCATTTATTTGAATGGCAAAAAAATATTTGCCCACAACTATAAAACAATTGGGCAGACAGCTCCTGCTTCAACTTGGGATATTCCATTTCAGGTAGATATAAAACCATTCCTGAAAGATGGCGAAAATTTGCTTGCAGTTGAAGTCTATAACAGAGCAGGGCAAGGCGGAATTTGGCGCGATGTTGACATGCTTGGCTGTTCTAAAATCCTGAATAAAAACTTATTGCTCAAACACTTTTTGACTCAAAGGTAAAAAAAGAGGCGCTTTAAGTTATGGGGGCGGCTCGAGCTATAAGAAATTCGGTTGAGCCAAATTTGCGGACGCTTTCCTGTTTCCAGAGGCCGGTGTTTGCGAAGCCGAGCCCTTTTTTGTCGGGCAACTCCCATACCAGGCGCGCGTTCTTGCCCCATTCCGCGAATGTTTTGTCTTTGACAAGCTTTGTGAAAAATTCTTCGGACATTGCGTATGGCGGATCGGCGAATATTATGTCAGGGCTGGGAAACTGCTCAAGAAGGCTTGAACTTGTCGCGCTGCCTCTGATTATGCGCAGCTTGCAGTCGACTCCGGCTTTTTTGACTTTTTCTATGTTTTCTTCCAGAATTCGACAGTGTCTCTGAGATTTTTCTATGAAGATGACAGATTTTGCGCCGCGGCTTGCGGCTTCAAGTCCCAGTCCGCCGGAGCCAGCGCACAGATCCACTACAGAAAGCCCCGAAAAATCGGAGAGGCTGTCGAACAGGGCTTTTCTTGAGCGCGCGGCGGTAGGGCGAACACCCATTCCGTGAGGGACGGAAAGCATTATGCCTTTGGCTATGCCGGAGATTATTTGCATTTTATACCATTAGAATGCATTTGAGCATATCAGTTGTTGTATTCGTTTGTGTCCACAGTGGGGACGCTCTTGTTTATGCCGTCCACTGCATTGTTCAGGTCTTCATTTGCCTTGTCAATGCTGTTGGAGGCGTCTTCCTTTGTGGCGTCAATCTCGTTTTTGACATCTTCCCATAGATATGAAAATCTGTCGCTGGTTTTGTCCACCAATTCCTTGCCGTATCTGGCTCCGAATATAAAAGCCGTCAAGATGGCTATAAGGAAGAAAATGCAGCCGCAGCCGCATCCAAATACTCTAAATGGAAAAGGTTTTTTTTCTGACATAGTCGCAAGTTCCTTGTATTATTCCCACTCGATGGTTCCCGGCGGCTTTGATGTGAGGTCGTAGACCACTCTGTTGATGCCGCGAACTTCGTTGATGATTTTGTTTGAAATGGTTCCCATCAGTTCATAGGGAAGCTTTACCCAGTCAGCGGTCATTCCGTCTGAGCTTTCGACCGCTCTGAGGGCTATTACGTTCTCATAGGTTCTTTCATCGCCCATCACGCCGACAGTTTTCAGCGGAAGGTACACGGCGAATGTTTGCCAGGTGGTGTAGTAGAGGCCGGCTTTTTTCATTTCGTCGACAACTATCGCGTCGGCTTCCTGAAGCACTGCCACCGCGTTTCTGGTGACCGCTCCTATGATTCTGACGCCCAGGCCGGGGCCGGGGAAAGGCTGGCGCATAACGATTTCTTCCGGCAAGCCAAGCTGGCGGCCCACTTCTCGGACTTCGTCTTTGAACAGTTTTGCCAGAGGCTCCACAAGAGCAAGATTCATTTTTTCCGGCAGTCCGCCAACGTTGTGATGGCTTTTGATCATTGAGCTTGGATTGCCGTCGATTGGAACGCTTTCGATCACGTCTGGATAGGTTGTGCCTTGAGCCAGAAAAGCCACGTCTTTAATGCCTGTGGCTGCAGCGTCAAATACTTCAATAAATTCATGGCCGATGATTTTTCTTTTGCGTTCGGGATCATCCACGCCCTCAAGCTTGTCGAGGAAGCGGTCTGTGGCGTCCACATAAATTAGCTTGATTTGAAAATTCTTTTCAAACACTTCCTGCACTTTTTCAGCTTCGCCTTTGCGAAGAAGGCCGTTGTTTACAAATATGCAGGTCAGCTTGTCGCCAAGCGCCTTGTGGAGGAGCGCTGCCGCAACAGAGGAGTCGACTCCGCCGCTCAGGCCCAGGATTACGTGTTTGTCTCCGACTTGTTTGCGAACGTCCTTCACGTTTGCTTCAATGAAGGATGCCATATTCCAGTTGCCTTTGCAGCCGCAGATATTATGGCAGTAATTTTTTATCAGTTCTTTCCCTTGGTGCGTGTGGACCACTTCGGGATGGAACTGTATGCCGTAGATATTTTTTTCTTCATTGACGATTGCCGCATATTCGGTGTTGTCTGTCACTGCTATGGTTTTGAACCCTTTCGGCAGTCTGGCTACTTTGTCGCCGTGTGACATCCAGACTTGAAGCTTTTCGTCAAGGTCTTCAAATAGGCGGTCTTCCGAGGTTTTTCTAAGCTCGGCCTTGCCGTATTCGCGCGCTGTGCTTTTGCCCACTTCGCCGCCGAGTGTGTGAATTATCAACTGTTGCCCGTAGCATATTCCCAGGACTGGAATTCCGAGATGCAATAATTCAGGGTCGCATTTTGGCGCGTTTTCCGTATAAACGCTTGCGGGCCCGCCGCTGAGGATAATGCCGTCCGGAGCTTCTTTTTTTATAGTCTCGGCTTTGACGCTATACGGCAGTATTTGGCTGTAAACGTTGCATTCTCTTATTCTGCGCGCAATCAACTGGCTGTATTGAGAGCCGAAGTCTAAAACTACAATTTTATCAACTTTTTCTGGCATATTTATAAGAATTCCTATTTTATGTAAAACTTGTAAAATAGCGTCTTTTTCGATTATTTAAATAGCTTGAATGAATAAAATTTTCTTTGGCTTGATTTAATGCCGCCATGTGACTATTGTTTATATAAACCTCAATGTAATATATTAAAGAATTTAAAGGAAGAAGGAGAGGAATGAGCATGGTAACAGGAATTGTTCTTATAAATGTGGAGCGTCCCAAGTTGAATCAGGTAATAGAAAATATCTTAAAGCTTGAAGGCGTCACAGAAGTCTATACAGTGGCTGGCGAATACGACCTGGTCGCAATGGTAAGAGTAAATGACAACCAGAAGTTGTCACATATTATCGCCGACGAAATGCCTCACAGCATTGACGGAATCACACACACAAAGACGCTCATCGCGTTGAATGCTATTTCTGATTTCAATCTGGCTGACATGTTCAAACTGAACTGAGCTTAGAAATAACGAGAAGATATGAGAATACTCCTCGCAAATATTCCATGGGTCGATAAAAAGCATCCTGATTTGCGGGGAGTTCGCGCTGGCTCCCGCTGGCCTCATTTTCAGAAGGTGTTTTCTCACGCAAAATTGCCCCGCTATATTCCGTTTCCTTTTTTTATGGCTATTGCTGCCGCTGATTGCAGGAATAATGGATATGAAGTCAGACTTATTGACGCAGTCGCGGAAGGCATGGACTTTGATGATTTTTTTGACAAGGCGGCTGAATTTTCGCCTCAAATAGTATTTGCTGAAACTTCGACTCCGAGCTTCTGCCCCGACCTGGAAGCTCTGGCGCTTCTGAAAAATAAACTGCCGGACGCTGTTTTTGTCTGTGCTGGAAGCCATTCTCCCGAATTTGCCATCAGGCACATGAACAAAGAGCATTTTCCAGACTATTGGATCGCCGGTGAATATGACTTGTCTTTGAGCAAGTTCGCCGCTTTTCTTGAAGGAAAAACTGCTTTTTCGGACGTTCCCGGCTTAATGGCTGCCGGGAAAAGCATCCCGGCCTTCGCCTCAATCGAAACACCCGACAGTTTGCCCACTCCCTTGTTTGAGCAGTTGCCTATGCAACATTACTCAGATCCGGTCTGTGGCCTTCCGGCGCCAGGAGCGCAGAGTTGGCTTTCGCGCGGCTGTCCGTATAAATGTTCTTTTTGCGTCTGGCCGCAAGTCATTTACGGAAACAGGAAATACAGGACGCGCGAAATTGACACAGCTCTTGATGAGGTGGAGTTTTTGATAAACAACTATTCATGCGAATCTTTTTATTTTGACGACGACACAGCCAATATAGGCGAAACGCGCATGAAGGAGCTGGCGGACAAGATCATTGCGCGGGGGCTTGACAGATATCCATGGTCAATGATGGCGCGCGCCGACTGCATGAGCCATTCCATGATAGACAACCTTGCCGGAGCCGGGCTCTATTCCATAAAATACGGAGTGGAAAGCATTTCGGAAAAGCTTCTAAACGCTTGCGACAAAGGCACGGACATTGACAAATTGAAAAGCGCCATAGCAAAAACAAAAGAACTTGGCGTAAAAACACATCTTACTTTTACATTTGGACTGCCGGGCGAGACAGTCGACACAATAAAGGAGTCTCTTGATTTTGCGATAGAGACAGCCCCGGAATCGGCGCAGTTTTCGATATGTTCGCCATTCCCGGGAACTGCGTTCTATCGGGAATGCGCAGAGAAAGGCTGGCTGGCTACAGATGATTGGAGCCGCTTTTCAGGCAGCGGAGAGGATGCCGTGGTGGGAACTGCATTTTTGCCCGCCGCCGAGCTTAAGCGCGCGTATGAAAACGCGCTTTCAAGGTGGAATGAATTTCTTGCTGACCGCACTGAAAAAAGAAAGACCAGCTTGAGAAGAGAAATAGCTGAACGAGTGGCGCTGGGACGGAAATGGGCATTTTTTGGCGATTGCGACTTTGCCGCATTTCTTTTTGACGATTGCCTTGAAGGATATGTGGAAGAGAAGGGCATGGAAGATTTCCTCGTTATTGTCTCCAGGCATGATGAGGAAAAAATATTTCGTCGTTTGTTGCGCGACAGAAAAACGTGCCGAGGGGATATTCTGCGTTTATATGGATAGTGTTTAACTTTAAGAGGACCAGTGTTTGCATGAGAAATTTTATAATTGCTTTTCTTTTTGTTTGTTTTTGTTGCGGAGCGCTTTGCGACGAAGTCTATGAGGATATGGACACGCTTAAAAGCTCCGCAATCAGAGGCAATCCCCGTTCTCAGGGGATTCTTGCCGGAGTATATCGGCGCGGCGCGCGAGGCGTGCCAAAGGACTACGTGGAAGCCTTTAAATGGGCCGAGCCGTCCGCAAAAAACAATGACCCCTTTGGGCTTTATAATTTGGCGGTTCTTTATGAGGGCGGCCTCGGCGTGAAGGCCGACAAAAAGGAAGCTTTGTCTCTCTATAAGAAAGCGTTTGCGGCAATGCGCCCTCTTGCGGACAAGGGCAATGAAGCGGCTCAGTACGACTTTGGATATATGCTTCTGAAGGGCAAAGGAGCGGAGAAGGACGAGAAAAAAGCTTTGATATGGATTGAGAAAGCGGCGAGCCAGGGGTACACAGAGGCGCAGTATTGTCTGGGGCATTGCCTGTACACTGGCATTGGAGGCCAGCAGGACTCAGAGGAGGCTTTGACATGGTTTTTGAAAGCCGCCGCCAGCAACAATCGAAACGCTCAATATATGGCCGCCTTATGCTATTTGAAAAAGCATCCCAGTGTGGAGAAATACAATCCGCGCGCGCTTGTTTGGCTTTTGAAGGCAGCCAGGCAGGGCGAGCCGAATGCGCAATATCTTTTGTCATCCATGTATTTTTCGGGACGCGGCGTGGATAAAAATACAGGAGAGGGCTTTCGCTGGCTTCAACGAGCCTCCGCGCAGGGGCAAAAAGAGGCTGTGGCCAAGATGAAATTTATTCTTAAAGAGGCAAAAAAGAAACAAGATAAAAAGGGGGAGTCAAAGTGAATTTTCTTATTAAATTATTTTTAGCGGCAGGTTTGGCTTTTGGTTTTGCAGTTTTTGCTTTTTGTGAGACACTCAGCCTTGAGGATATAAAAAATAAGGCAGAAAAAGGCGACGCTTATTGCCAGGGTATCCTTTCCGGCTTATATCGGCGCGGCGAACGGGGATTGGCCAAGGATTATAAAGAAACTCTGAAATGGGCCACGCATTCCGCTTTGCAGAACAACCCAGTCGGCATTTACAACATGGCGGCTCTCTACGATTTAGGCTTGGGAGTCAGGAAAAACAAGAAGGAAGCTCAGGAGCTTTACGCACAGGCTTTTCCGGGAATTCTCAAGCTGGCGCATGGCGGCGACGCCCGCGCCCAGTACGACTTTGCATATATGCATTTGAAAGGCAAAGGAACAAAGGCGGACGAGTCTAGCGCTTTTGAATGGATGCAAAAAAGCGCGCAACAAGGCTGCGCCGATGCGCAATTTTCTATGGGGGCTTTTTATTTGAAGGGCACGGGCGTTAAGAAAGACGAGAAAAAAGCTTTTGAATAGATGCTCAAAGCCGCCGAAAATGGCAACACTATGGCTCAATTTTACGTTGGGAAAATGTACAGCAAGGGCATTGGAACAAAAGAAGACAACAAAGCCGCTTTTAAATGGGTGAAGAAAGCCGCGTTAAAGGAATATCATCCGGCGGAGACTCTTTTGGGGGTCATGTTTCTGGAAGGATGGGGGACTGAGAAGAATTATCCTTTTGCCTTAAAATACTTGACCAAAACAGCAGAGCGAGGCGAAGCCTACGCTCAATGGAATCTCGGGCTTATGTATTACCGCGGACAGAGCGTTGATCAAAGTTATGGAAAGGCTCACAAGTGGATCCGCAAAGCCGCGGAACGCGTCGACCCTACGGGCATGTACTTGCTGGGCTTCCTTTATGAGAATGGCTATGGCGTTGAAAAGGATTCTCAGGAAGCTCTTCGCTGGTACAGCATGGCTGCCAGCAAGGGCAGCAAGGCGGCAAAAAAGAAAATTAAAAAATGATTGTTTCATATGAAAAAAACTGGCGCAGCCGGAGCCTGATTCGTCAAAGTCGAAAGGATGAGGCATTAATGGAGTGTGCGACAGCGCGCACAGCCTTTTGCCATTGCGTTTTTTTTTAAGCATTCAGGCCATCACTGAATTGTTTTTTTAACTTCCAGAGCTACTATTTAAAGTTAATAAAATGAATCAGCAATATTATTGATATGAATATTGAACTTTTACTTACTCCCGCCGGACATTTGCGGGTGGAGTCTGCGCCCAATGATGCCGCGTGGGAATTGCCGGATAAAAGCGCAAAGCTTTTGATTGACAGGTTTTCCGCAGGAAATGGCGCGGGATTGCTTTCGCTATTGCGAGACGAATTGCCAGTCGGAATGCCGGAGTCTTTCCTGTATTTTCGAAAATTGGCCAAGGAATTTATGACCCGGCTTTGTCATGCGCAGGAGCCTGCCGATGATAATTTGTCCGGGATTTTTGACAGCATCCGACCCGGG
>CAZYVR010000227.1:0-9601 GCA_964651145.1 uncultured Victivallales bacterium
AGCTTTGAAAAAATCCCAAGCCAAAAACTCAGTTTTACGGACAGACCCTATACTAGCTAAATAATGCAGTCATGGGATTAATAAAAAGAAGAGCTTGGGCAGCCTTTGTGGTTCTTGTTCCACTTCCAGCCATCAGGCCATTGATAAGTTCCCAAAGGCGCCTTGCAATTATCCAGATGCCCATCCATGAAAAGGATATTAGGTCGCCTTCCATGACGCCAAGGTTGATTATAAAAATCTGAATTCCCAGGATCAATAACATCTGCGTAAATATTGGGAATGACGACTCCCGTGTTTTTTCTTTGAGCTTGAAAATCAGTAAATGAAATAATTTTTGATTCATTTCCCCGTCCCATGCGATGTCGCATATAGTACAAGTTATTCAGACGAGGATCCATTGAGTGAGAGTTGTATGTAAGACTAATATATAAATTAGGCGCGCCTGAATACGCCCTGATGAACCTAATATTTTCTTTGCCTTTGTCGTCAAGGCACCTCCAGGCTGAGTCATTATTTAAGTAGACATTCAAGGAGCTTTGGGGATAAACATTATTTCCATCGGCTGAAACATATTCCGCAGGAGCGTATCCACTGTAGTCATTCGTATACATTTGAAGAGCAACTCCAATTTGCTTTAAGTTATTTGCGCAACCTATTTGCTTTGCTTTTTCACGCGCCCTTTGAAGCGCCGGCAGCAACATTGAAGACAAAATGGCAATGATAGCAATTACAACGAGCAATTCAATGAGTGTGAATGTTGATTTCATAAGAGAAATTGCTTTTAGTTTAATTGCGCCTTTAATTTTCAACACCATGCTCGTTTCCTATTTATAATTAAAAAAGCCTTAGCATAATTTGTGTGCATACTTAATATATAACCATTCGATGCATTTTGTCAAGACTCAAAGCAGATTTAAAATCCTTTTTTTTGATATATTTACATTTAAATGTTGACTTTTTTAGATATTGGATATATAGTTAATACCATTAAGACAATTAATGCTTGAACTTATAAATGCAAAATACTTAACATAAGGGCTAAGGCCAGATAATGGCAAAAAAAATAATACCTCTTTACCTAGAAGTTAAAGAAAAAATTCTTGGGATGATCTCCAAGGGAGCTCTCAGAGTAGGCGATAAATTACCCCCAGAGCGGGAGCTTTCAAAAAAACTTGGCGTGTCACGCATTACGGTAATCAAAGCCTTGAGCGAATTGGCGGAAAGTGGATTTGTGCGGCGACTGCAAGGAAAGGGAACCTACATTAGCAATGATGAAAATAAATTTCATGGCATCAGCGCCGCAATTAGCGCAACTGCTAAAACTAAAATAAGTTATTTGTCTGGAACTAGAGCTGATGAATATTTATTACTTCTGCAACTCATCAAAAATGATTTTTGCCTTCTCAATCCCGATATAGACATTGAAATCAGAACCGTATGTCCAAAAACAGCAATGGAAGATCCGGTGATGGTCGCACTGGCCAATGGCGATATGCCAACAACGGGCGAATGTTTCATGCACTCCGACTATGCAGCATTAAACGCCTTGTTTCCCATGGATCAACTTGACGGCTTTGACGATTTATGCGCACAGCTTAACCCAAAATTGCTATACAAAACCAAAAACACATCAGGGCAATATCATTTTCATGCCCTGCCGTCCAGAGCAAACTCCTTATGCGCTATGATTAACCACTCTATCGCTAAGCAAGCTGGGCTTGATATGAGATCTTGCCCGAAAGATTTGAACACCTTGTGCGAATGGTCAGAAATCCTTGGGAAGTACACAAAAAAGTTAAACGGTTACTATGGAGTTTGTTGCGAGATTCCAAATGCCTGGCACGGCGTTGTTTCGTATTTGCCTTTTATCTGGGGAGCAGATAAAACTAAAGAAAATACTCTTGCTGATTTAATTCGCGTATTAAAAACAAATGACAAGCAATGGCTGGAAAACCTGTGTCAAATTTATAAAAAAGGCAATCCTTTGCTCGACAATAATGGCGAATGTTTTTTTGCGCTTGGACGAGTCGGCATGATGATCAGCGCGTCGCCCAACGCATTGAAACATTATCAGCGGCTGGGATCATCGTTTCCCGTTGAGGCGTTTCCAATTCCAACTTTGCAAAAGAATATTCCCTCCGGTGTTCTTGGAGATTTCAGCCTTGGCATATTTCGGGCTGGCGTCAAGGATGACGCCGAGTTAAATGCGGCATGGAAATGGATAAAATATTTACTGGAGCCAGAACAGCAGCAACGCATCTCAAGCATGCTTAGTTGCGGATCATCCAGAAAAGACATCATTCACCCCCTCGCAGACAAACCCCATTTAGCCGCTTTTTCAGACGCATTTAAATACTCCCACCTCCAATATGATTTCAAAGACGCAAGAACTGCATTAAATATTATTGGAAGAGAAATAAAAGCAGCGCTCAAGCAGGAGATTTGCCCTGAAAAAGCTCATGCAAACTGTCATGACAAACTAGTCGATTACCTAACCTAAGAACTAAGCAAATATGAAAAATGAATAGTTCACAAGGAGGAAGTTTTATCAGACTGGCGGTTTCTAGCGCGAAACTGGCTTGGGGAAAGTCCAAGCTTGTTCTTGAAAATGCGACTGAAATAAAACTGATCACCGAAGCCAGCCATAGAAGCTATTTTGTAAATGCAGGCGTCACCAAGAAGCAACTCCTGAGCCTGGCTTAAACGAAAATGCAAAACATATTGATTAGGGGACATGCCTGAAGCCTCCCGAAAAACTTTAAAGAAGCGCGACTCCGACAATCCTGCCAGATCAGCGAGCTCCTCGACCGCAATCTGTTGCTGGAAATTCTGATGAACATACTCAAACACCACCTGCAGTTTGCTGTAACACTCCAGACGCATTAAAGCATCTGGTCTTAGCGTTGAGAGTTGCAATATTTTCTCAAGCAAGCGCATGCCGATGCCAGCACGGAGGGTCGCGCATAGAAGGAAATTATCTTGAGCTTGAGCCGCAAACAGCTCGCGATTAAGTTTTCCTACAAAATCACCTATTTCTTTGTCCATTATAAACGGAAGGTCAAGCAACGACAGCGGATCAAGGCCTCCCATTATTGCAAACCGGAAAGAAATCCCGCGTCGCCTAGTGCTGCCAACGTTAAGATTTCTCGAACGGTAAAGCTTGTCAGAGCGAATTAGAACAGCGCAGCCATCCTTTGCAAGGCATTCAGCTTCGCCTTTGTGCTGGAAAACCTGATTGCCACCGGTGTATTGATTTATGGCATGAAGAGCGCGCTTAATATATGTGCGGCTTTCATGATGCGGATACAACAGCACATTAGACGGAGCCAAATATTCCGTCCGCAAACTGCGTAAAACAATATCAATAGTTTTGGTTTCGGGCTTCATGCATAAATATACATCAAAACAGTAGTTTTGTCCATGTACCCAAACATGTTTTCCTGTTAAACTATTAATAACCAAACCCATGGAGAATAGAAAAATGCAAATTGACAAAATTAGTGTTTACCGCGTCAAAACCCCGCTTCTCGCCCCTTTCAGAACAGCGTTCGGGAACGATGCTGAAATCGGAGCTATCATGGTAAGACTTGTTTCCGGCGATAATTACGCGTGGGGAGAAGCATGTCCCTGGGAGAATCCCGCTTATTCCCCTGAATCGGCGGAAGGCTGTTTTCTTACCGCAAAAAAATTTATAGCTCCTTTGCTGCTGGGGCAAGACATTAACTCTGGTGATGAACTGCAGGAACTTTTGAGCGGCATAAAAGGAAATCAATTCGCCAAGTCGGCTTTTGACCTTGCATGGTGGAGCCTGCAGGCTAAGCTCGAGAATTTGCCTCTGTGGAAAAAGCTTGGCGGCGCGTCTCCCGAAGTTGACTGCGGCGAGGATTTCGGAGTGCAGGAGTCCATCGAGGAACTTTTAGAGAAAATGGACAAAGCGGTAGCGGCAGGTTACAAAAGGGTGAAATTAAAATATAGGCCGGGATGGGAATTGAACATGCTCAAACCGGTAAGAGAACGCTTTCCCGATCTTCCGATTCACATCGACTGCAACAGCGCTTACTCTCTGGATGACATTGAAATGTTCAAGCAAGTTGATGAGTTCAACCTGGAAATGATTGAGCAACCACTGATGCACGACGATTTGATCTGTCACGCGACATTGCAGAAGCAATTGAAAACACCAATCTGCCTTGATGAAAGCATAACATCTCCAGGCAAAGCGATAAAGGCAATCCAAATAGGAGCTTGCGGTTTCATCAACATCAAGCTGGGACGGGTCGGCGGCATGACTAACGCCCTAAAAATACACGATATCGCCCAAGGAGCAAACATCCCATGCTGGATTGGCGGCATGCTTGAATCATCAGTGGGGGCGCATTCTTGTATGGCTTTTGCCACGCTTCCAAACATCAAGTATCCATCGGATTTATTCACTACTGCACGTTTCTGGCCGCGAGATTTAGGAATGCCGCATATGGAGCATTCCGCGCCATCGAAGTTTTGCGCTCCGAACACAGCGGGAGCCGGAGCAGAACCGGACGCAGAGTATATGCTGGAGTGCCTGCAGGAAGTCAATCATTTTACAAGATGATAGATCTCAGTGCAACTGGTTGCGGTAGGGACTGCCTTTTTGATTAGGCAGTCCCCCGCGCAGATCTCGGCACCTAGAGGTAAGGACAGATAAAATTGCGCCGCATCTCTTATCTCGACAATCGGCAGATGTTTTCGGCCTTCCAGATATGAGATATTGGGCTTCAGCTCTGGCAATTCTGAATTGTGCTTGAATTCCAGCATCGTCAACGGCGGAGAATTTGCATAAACCTGGAGTATGTCATAATTCATTGAGTTTGAAAAACAATATTTTGAGCGTAGCGAGTGATCCGCATTGCCTGGATGCAAATTGGCTGTATATTTGTTGATTAACCGCCGGGTAAAACAGGCGACTTAAAGGGGGCATAGGAATTATGATACCCTCCCATGGCAACGAAAATCAAAATCGAGGATTGATCCTGAGTTTGATTGTCAAAATAGAGAATCTTAATCTCAGAATTCACCCTGAATCAAATAATTCCAGATGGATATGTTTTAAAAAAACTTCCGACCCCGAGCAAGCCACGGAAATCTTCTTTAAAGAATTTAGCCTTGTAGGTCATTGCGAATGAACATCATATAAAACAGAGAAAAAAATAGTTTGGTTAAGATTATTTTCGGTTTGTTTTCTCTTTTGATTTCACCTGGGCTATGCGTTTTAGAACATTAATATTCTTCGCATCTGTCGATGGCGTTTGGCCTTCAAGGAAAAACTCCAAGTCAACGTCCGGACCGAAGACCATGCAATATGTCGAACCGCCGTAATGGAACATACCGAGCTCCTGGCCTTTCTCCACATGCTGTCCGGCTTTGACAGTAAACTCGCATGAAGAAACTTCCACCATTCCGATGAACAGCAATCCGACCGTGCCGATTTTCGGATTGTCCGACTCAATGAAAGTATAGGCACTGGCGGCCACATGCGCTAAATATGGTTGCGAATCATCAGGAGTGCCCGGGGGATACTCCCCATTAGGAGATGCCGCATAATAGGTTCCGGGCAGATTCTTGATTTTTAGAACTTTACCGCTGACGGGGCTGTGCCAGCGATGATAGCTCAACGCACTTAAAAACGCCTGGTAAACAGTTCCGCCGACAAACTGCTTTGCCAGTTCGTCGTTGCCAAACATTCTGAGGAGCGAATAGGGTTGCTGTTTGAGCCAGAACTGATCCGACAGTTTCACTTTATGCGCCACTCTTACCGGAGCGGCCTCACAAGGGTTGGCAATGGAATTGGGATCCTGAGCATATTCCAGCGGCCTGGCTCCGGGCCTGAGCCTGCGGGTGAAAAAGTCGTCCCATGATGTAAAGCCGTAGTGCGGTTTATCCGGATTGCATACAAATGTTTTCACACAGCCTGGCATTGCAGCCAGGGCCTGTGGACAAAACCAGCCTTCGGTAGGCTTGTTATTCAGTCTGCCGACAGATTCCGGTGAAGTAAGAAACCTGCCCCACGCGTTGAGAATTTTCTTTATCTGCAGGTTCAAATTTTCGTTCAGAAATGCTACCTGTCCGGACGGGGTGCACATTGGCCACGCCAGCAGGTCATTGAACGGACAGCCAACCTGCGGTGATTTGTTGAACGCCGGAGGATTGGACATAATTTGATTCATACGGTCAAGCATCTGAATATAATCGGTTACAGCAGGGGTGCCGGACGGGTCGCTTTTGAACTTCCGCCCGGCGGGAATTTCTTCGAACATACGATGAAATAAGATGTACAATTGCGGGTCGTTTTCAATCAGCGCGTGCAATTCTTGAATTTCCGGTCTCCATTTGGACGCGTTGATGCTTTGTTTTGGAGGCATTCCGGAGAATGACCGGGTTGGAGCAGTGCACGCAGTCAGTAAACATAGCGCCGCAAGGGAAAGAATTAAAAGCTTGTTTCTCATATTTCACTCTCCAGTTTTCAGTGTGAATTCAATAGAAATTTTCATTGGGATTTATTATAATTGAAATTGGAGTTAATTCAATATAGATGAGCCAATTTCAAAAGTATTGGCATTTTCCTGGAGGGTGTCATAATTAATTGAGTTCAAAAAACTATTTTTTGAGCGTAACAAGTAATCTACATTGATTGGGCACAGATTTACTGTATATTTATTCAGCTGCTTGCTGGATCACCGCCGCGTAAAACAGGCGGCTTGAGGAGAAACGGAATTATGATACCTTCCCATGAAAGCGAAAATTCAATTTGCTTTTTGAGACATTTTATCGCCTCTTCGCAAAAATCTGTTTTATTCATAGGTCTTTAATAGTTTTGAGTTTTGGCAGGTCATAGATTTTCAGTTTGAAATATTCGATATCCCGGTACCCGTATGCCTGTCTCTGCAGCCACCCGATTTTATTGTTGAAGCCTTCCATGGAAGCGGAAGTCAGTCCAGTATGCCAAAAGGCAACGATTCCGTTAAATCTCTGTTTGATTGTTTTTGCCATGGTCTTTGACTCCTTGACACCTGTTTCTATGGCAAGTTCGCACCAGCGTGTAAAAGCTATTTTCGCTTCTTCCGAGGATTTGGCGATTGAGTAGATGTTGCGCAGACATTCTTTCATCATACTCATTTCGCCCAGATCCGAATATTGATTACGTATATTTTTCAGGTCAGCGCGTTCGTCATCATCAAGGTTTTCTATGTTCTTGAGCAATGTAAAACGTTTGACTTGAGTGCCTTGCGGTCCTCCTCAAGCAGTTTATTCATGGTTTTACGCCGCACAGAATTCAATTTGTCATTCATGGATTTTATTACATGAAAATGGTCGTAAACAATTTCACTGTCAGGCCAGTTTTCCTTTACCCATGAACTGTAGGCATTACCCATATCTATTGCCACAGTTTTCAGTTTGGCTTTCGCCCGTTTTAGCTTTGTCATAAATGGAGCCAGACTGTCTGAGCTTTTCCCATTGCCGACAAACAGCACCCTCCCGCTGATCAAGTCCCGGACAATGGTCAGGAAGCCATGCATTGCTTCAATATAAACTTCATCAATGCCAATATGCTCAACCTCCTTTAGTCTTATTTTTTTGTGCTTCTTCTTCAAATATGACTTTTCGATTTCCTTGACAGTAGACCAGTGAAGCTGCAGGTGTTCTGCCACCGCTGAAATAGTCATGTGCTCCCTGAGCTCAAGAGCCAGTCCAGCAACTTTTTTAGTGTAATGACATTTTGCTGAAGACAGAAACTTTAACTTCTCTACCTTGTTATCTCCGCAATGGTTGCTGATTACCCGGTGCATTTTAACACGGATGACTGTTGTCTTGGTTCCCATCGGCATCCCCCGGATATCGCGGTATCCATAGTGAACTGCCCTGACATTGCTGCTTAAGCAACTGAAACATTTGAATTTGCCGGAACTACGGACAATATTCCAGATCAGATCTGTTGAATATTCAAATGATACATGCTGGAAATCACTGATTTTCTGAGTATGGTACAATAATGATGTAGACATGTTTATTCCTCCATTTTTAGCTTATGGAATAAAAGGGAGCTTGCGACTGGTTATGCCGAATCAGAGCTTTACTGCAAGGCGGTAGTTCCCCCCCAAAAAAACCAGATTTCTGTGAAGAACCGCTTTTTAAAGTATCTCCGCATTTCCCCCTCCCTAGGAACTCATGTTTTTCTTCCGTTCAATCTTGGGCAGCTTCTCTGCCACGCGCTGACCAGCTCCTAACGAATGATCATAATGATCCGACATTTTCAGTGTTGACCATCCGCCGGTGTCGCGCAGATCCTCTGCCGTTGCACCAAACTCGCGGCCGATCGTTCTATGCGCATGACGCAAGGAGTGAAAGCCAAATTCTTTAACGCCCCTGACGCGATTCTCTCCTTCTTCAGTTTTGCGAAAAGTCTCAATCCCGCAAACCTTGCAAAGCTCATTCCATTCATCAAAAAGCCAATTGTGATTGACATTATACGCTTTGGCTATATCCGGCCACACAAATATATGACTGCCTTTTTGCTTGAAGATAATAGCTTTAAGCTCCGCTGACATCGGGAAAACCACTGGCTTCTCATATTTTTTAGTTTTGTTGGGCAGTATGGATATAAGTCCTTTTTCAAAATCAATTTCATTCCAGGACAAAGTGCACACATCCCCCAGGCGCAAGCCTCCATAAAATCCCAGCAAAATAGCTGCTGGCCAGAAGTCCGCGACACGCGCCGTTAATTTAAAGGCTTCATTGTAGAGAATCTCTATCTGTTCAAGGTTTAGATCTTTTTTCTTAATATTGTTTGCGGCCACGCGTGGAATAGTGTCCCACACGTTCTGTTTAAGTCCTGCGGCGTTGCGAACCACAGCAAACACGCTCTTAAGACAGCTCAACTTATTATTGACAGTCTGTCCGCTTTTCTCTTTCAGAGCCACAATATAAGCCTCAGCTATTTGAGGTGTTATCTGATCCAGATAATCAATCAGCGGGTATTTCTTGCTCATCCACTTAATCCAGGACAATATATGATTTTTTTTAGTCTTCTGCGTTGCTTCAATCACTTTTTGCGGCTGCGGCCTGGACAAAAAGAACTCCCAGAGCTTGGCCACTGGAATATGAACAATCGGCGTTTTTTTTCCGGACATCGCTTCAATGATGTTAATTGCTGCTGCTTCCATTTCGCGTGATTGAGCCGCTTCCTGATATTCTTTAAGCTTTTCTTCAGCCAGCGCCCTCTCTTCCAAGGGCACTTTCAAAGACCGCTTCCGAAGAGTCCCCTGTGCATCCCTAAAGACAGCCTGCCAATAGCTTCTTCTTTGTCTTTTTTCCAACCAAGCCATAGTTAGCCCCATTCTGTTAATAAATGTAAAGCTTTTACACTGTTCTATCCCCTAGGTTACACATAGGCCCACGCTTTGTTAAGACAAAAGGGCAAATTCAGAGCAAAAAAAATGAAGGAAGAGAGAAACTAAAGCAAAAAACAGGAGTCGTAACAGGCATAAAGCAAGAGGTTTAAACGAAATTAAAGGATAAGAAATAATTGGCGGAGCATGTGCTCCAAAATGACAACTGTTCTCTAAAT
>CAZYVR010000228.1:0-9586 GCA_964651145.1 uncultured Victivallales bacterium
AACTGCAAAATTTGACACTTTTTGCTATTTTTACCCACCACACAAGTCGCTGGAGGTCTACAGTATCCCTGAAATAAAATGAACGAGGTGTAGACTGATACGTTTTGTGCCTTGAGTCTACAGTTAGTCGACACTTAAGGCAGTTAAACAAAGAGAATAAAAAGGTGTAAGTGCTTTATAATGAGAATGATATAATGGTACCCAGGAGAGGAATTGAACCTCCGACAAATAGTTTAGGAAACTACTGCTCTATCCACTGAGCTACCCGGGCGTAAAAGCAAATTATATTTGCAAATAGACAATTAGCTGTTAGCTTTAAGTTTTTCAAACGCAAAACATAAATAAATGGGGAAATATCAGCGTGTTCACCTATTTGCTAAAGCGAATTGGCTTGGCTTTGACAACATTGCTGGTAATAATGTTCGTCAGCTATGCGTTAGTGCGTCTTGCGCCCGGCGAGGCGGCCAAAAGCTCAATGCTGGGGGAAACTCCTGGAGCTGAGGGGCTCTCAAGCGAAAAAGGAGCATTTGCACGCAATAACTCGCTGAGAGAAAAACTGCACCTTGACGATCCAGTGCCAGTGGGATTTGCTTACTGGCTGAAGGAGCTGATCCTTCATGGAGATCTTGGATCTTCTGTTTCAGTTGACAAGGGGCGGCCTGTCGCCGCTTTGATTGCAGAGCGCCTCCCGGTCACATTGAGAATCAATATCTGCGCCATTCTTATAACCTATCTGTTGGCCATCCCCATTGGGATATATTCGGCAATCTACCCGAATTCTATTTCGGATAAGATGATGACCTTTTTTCTTTTTTTCCTCTATTCGCTCCCTGTGTTCTGGGTGGCCCTGATTTTGCAGGCAACCCTATGCGAGGGAGGGAAAATTCCGATATTTCCTTTGAAGGGGATATCGGCGGGAAGCGTCTGGGGACTGAATTCATGGCAAATAATATGGAGGACGGCTTTGCATTATGTTCTTCCGGTTTTTTGTCTGGCTTATGCGGGATTCGCGGGATTGTCGCGTTTTGCGCGCTCCGGGATGATAGAGGTAATCAACAAGGAATATATTCGGACAGCGCGGGCCAAGGGGTTGCCTGAAAGCATTATTATCTTCAAGCACGCTTTGAGGAATGCTCTTATCATTCTTATAACGTTGTTTGCCGGGCTTATTCCAGGGCTGGTAAGCGGAAGCATTTTTGTGGAGCATGTATTCAATATTCCTGGAATGGGGTCGCTGTCGATGCTTGCGCTTACGAGCAGGGACATTCCATTATTAATGGCTCTGTTTGGCTTTGGAGGCGCGCTGACGCTGGCGGGGATACTCGTCGCCGACTTTATGTATGCGCTGGTTGATCCCAGAATATCTTTTGAGGGCAAAAGGTAGAATTCTTTATAATTTAAATTTTGCGCGTCAAAAGAAGTCCAGCATTCATCAGGCACAAATGCTTTGAATATGAGCGCAAGCTCAATATTAAAATTCCTTACCATTTCCATATTCCGCCGTTTTTCTTTGGCTCCCATTTGAGGCCTTCGGGGGCAAGCATCATTTTACGGCTTACACGAACCCAAATTTTTCCATTTGCATCTTTTTTGTTATTCAAGCTTTGCGTTTCGACGCGCCATCTGGCTATGCTTGTTATTGATGGCCTGCACTTCACGGAAAAGGAGCCGTTTACGCCCATGAAATCGGCGAAATAGTTTATGTTTCTGCGGCTGTAAAATGTGCAGCAGTAGATCATTGTTTTGACTGTTTGACCTATCAGCTCAGTGTTGATGTTGGATGAATTATAGAAAGGAGAATAGGCATAATTTGCTGTTCCTTTGTTTGAGCTTGTCGCGTTTCCGAAAAGATAATCATTTTCGTCGCAGGGCTCGCCGTAGACATTAAGAATTCTGTTTTTGACGTCTACAGAAGACGCTTCGCGCGCGCCCCAGCATTTGCAGTCGAAGCAAAACTCGGAAGTATCGTAAGTTTTCATCACGAATTCGTTCGGATCATCGGAATTTAAGTCCTGCCTTGGAGCGGCTGTTATGGCTAGCGTCCAGTGCGGCCCGAGGGGGTTTTTCTGGAATGAAGTCACAACGCAGTCGCCGGGCACCCATGTTGCTTTTGATTTGATTTCAGGGATATAGTCCTCCAGGTCTTTGTTTTTTACAAAGTATTTGATTTGATAATGTGTGGATGCTTCAGTCACGCTTGTTTCGATTTCTCCGATTTGCCTCGACATTTTTTTGGTCCTATTCATTTCGTTCAGTTTTTGATTTCCCACTTATACAAAACAGCGGAGCGTCAAAGACTTGGAGCGTTTTTTAAAATTGGATAAATGCTCTTGAAATGGCAGGCAAGGAGATAAGCTGTTGCAAATAAAAGAAATGAAGCTTGAAGCTTATTTAAGAATAAATAAAGAGTCAAAGCTTTGTTTAAGAAGAAAATGCTGGAGCGCTCACGAAGTTTGCGCCTTGGCGCTGGTCAGCAGATTTCTCTGTGGCAGTCAGGGATTGAGTCGAGGAAAAACTTTCCGTAGCGCTTGGAGATTATCCGCTTGTCGAGTATCGCCACAATCCCGGTGTCGTTTTTGCTTCTTATGAGCCTGCCGATGCCTTGCCTGAACTTCAGCACGGCTTCCGGGAGCGAGTACTCCATGAACGCGTTTTTGCCGGACTGCTCTATTTT
Source organism: uncultured Victivallales bacterium (assembly GCA_964651145.1). Lineage (GTDB taxonomy): Bacteria > Verrucomicrobiota > Lentisphaeria > Victivallales > GWF2-45-14 > CAZYVR01. The sequence continues at coordinate 2,675 of CAZYVR010000228.1, forward strand.
CTCGGATCTGGCTTGTATTAGCGGATGACTCGGAACGGCAAAGGGAAGCTTTGTGATAATTACATTGCTGAGGGCTTCGCCGGGCACATCGACTCCAGTCCAGAAACTGGTGGTTCCGAAAATCACAGAATTTGTGTCGTCGCGGAATTTCTGAAGCATTGCAGTGCGTGTCATGTCTTCGCCCTGCGTCAGAAGAGTAATGTCGTTCAGGCTGAAAAAAGACTCCAGCCTTTCAGCGCATTGTTTGAGCATATAGTAGCTTGTGAAAAGGACAAACGCCTTGCCGTTGGTCATTGAGACAAAGCGTTTTATTTCAGGCAGTATCGCTTCGGAATATTTGCTGTCATTCGGCTCAGGCATGTTTCTGGGGATATAAATGCGGGCTTGTTTGGCGAAATCAAACGGAGAGTCCAGAATCATCTCTCCGCCGTGGGAATAGCCGGTGCGGCTCCGATAATAGTCCAGCGTCTTATTTACTGTCAATGTGGCGCTGGTGAGAATGCACGGATAATTTTTTTTGAAAAGGATTTCGTGGAGAAGCGCGCTGACGTTCAGCGGCGCCGCGTGGAGCGATATTTTTCCGCTCTCGTTTTCTATCCAATACACGTGCTCTTCAAGAGTCATGTTCAGGAAGTTGAACACGCTTTCGCTATAGGCCGCGCATTTCAGCGTTTGAGCGTCCAGTTCGGTTTTGTAGTCTTTGTCGTCCTGCTGTTTGGAATAATGGGACAATTTTTTTCTTAGTCTCTCGAGTTCCACGGAAAGAAGGTCCGGCACAATATTGGCGGCTCTCAGTCGCAAGAGGTTGTCGGATTTTTCATCGAGGACCTGGGTGAACATATTAAAAAATGTAAATGTGTTTTCCTGAATTTTAGCCACTGTTTTTCTGAGCTCAAGGGCATCTTCGCCTGCGCGCATCAGCAGGCCTTTTCCGGACTCAGGATTAAACAGCCTGTTCAGAAAATAGCCTATTCCCGCGCTGGAAATGTTCAATCCCAGATATTGCGCGGCGTTGTCCTCCAGCGTATGGGCTTCGTCGATGACCACCGCGCTGCATGGAGGCAGAAGAGTGCTTTCCGCGCTTTCCTCCTGCTTTATTTTCAGATCGGTAAAAAAGAGGGCGTGGTTTGAGACGATCACATGCGACTTGTCCCATTCCTTCCGGGCGTTCCAGTAAAAGCAGCTTCTGTAATGGGCGCATTTGGGGCCTGCGCAATTGCCGCCTTCGCAGCAGACGTAGCCCCAGGTCTGATGGCTGATTTTGAATTCAATGGCCGAACGGCTGCCGTCTCTGGTCTTTGCCGCCCAAAAGGCGAGGCGGTCCATTTCGCCCATCATTGACTCAGCGGGCAGATAGTCGCCTTTGAGCTCGCCGGCGGCCATGTGCAGGCGTCTGAGACAAATGTAATTTGAGCGGCCTTTGGCGAGGGATGCCTTAAATTCAAGCCCCAAGAGTTCCCGGAGTATCGGGATGTCTTTTTCGATAAGCTGTTCCTGAAGATTGATAGTTTCAGTTGTTATCAAGATGGGCTTTTCCTGTTTCATTGCAAACAGTATTGCCGGAACCAGGTAGGCGAAGCTTTTTCCGATTCCGGTCGGAGCCTCGACGCAAAGGTTGTGTCCGTCGGCGAGGACTTCGGCGGTTCTTTCGGCCATGTCCGCTTGTTGCTGGCGGTATTCATAGGGTCGGCCCCCGAATTTTTCAGCGTTGGCAAGCGGGCTGTCCGGCTGAAAAAACGAAGATGTTTCAGCTATAATTTCCGAGCACGGATTGCTCTCCGTAGTGTCGGCTGGCATAATCATTTACAATAAATCTCCAAATATGAACTGTTGGCAGGCTGAAAAATAGGAGCCTTGCGTTATATTATAAAAAAGTTTTGTTGTCAGGACTGTCGAGTTTCGTCGCGCGGTGTTAAAAACAAAACATAGCTAATCTATATTGCATTCAGACAAAGGAGAAATTAAATGCCATTAAAAACAGGATTTTTTTCAGCGCTGCTCGCATGCGCTTTATTATTGTCGCTGTTTGTTTCAGCGAACGCTCAAGTAAGAGTGGTGAAGAAAGCCATAGCCGGGAACCCCAAACTTGCATATCGAGGGGTTGCCGGGAATTCGGAGCTTTCCCTTCAAATTGGCTCGGACTTGAAAAATTGCGGATGGTTCGACATCGCAAGCGGTAGAAAAGCCGACTACACAATATCAGGCAAGGCAAACAATTCTTCAGTAGTTCTTTCCATATATAATGGAAATGGCTCCCCGCTTTTTTCCGTAAGCGGAAAAGTATATTCGCGCAATATCGCATGGAGCGCGCACAGGGCGGTGGACAGGATTTTGAAAAAAATCTTCGGCATAAATGGAATATGCTCCACGCGCATAGCTTTTTGTCTGGAAACTTCGCGCGGCGTCAAAAACATATACATTTGCGATTTTGACGGGAACAATCTCAGGCGCATAACGTCAACGCCCTCTCTTTGCGTGGAGCCGGATTGGTTCCCGGACGCGGCGTCGCTTGTGTACACCATGTACCGGGGCGCGTCCACTGACATTGTGCAGACAAATATTTCAGCAAAAAAAAGCCGCGTCCTCGCTTCCAGCCCCGGTCTCAACTCGGGCGGAGCAGTATCGCCGAACGGCAAAATGCTGACAATGATTCTCAGCCAGGGCAAAAGAGTTGATCTTTATGTCAAATACCTTAACGGCCGCGGCCTGAAAAGGCTCACAAACAGCCGCACTGTCGAAGCCTCTCCATGCTGGTCGCCCACAGGATCAAAAATTTGCTTTGTGTCCGACACAGGCGGCAGCCCGAAACTGTATCTCATCAGCGCGAACGGCGGCAGATATAAAAGGCTTTCAGCGCTAGGCATAGAATCTGTTTCCCCGGACTGGTCTTCGGACAACAAAATAGCATATGCCGCAAAAATGGGCAGGAACTATTCCATTGCTGTTCTCGACTTGAGCCGCAGGGGCGTTTCGGGGAACGTGATAAGCGCGGCCGGGGATTGGGAAAGTCCATCATGGGCACCGGACAATCGCCACGTGGTTTGCAGCCGGAAGCTGAACGGCAAGTCATCGCTTTACGTGATCGACACCTGGACTGGAAACGCCCGCAAAGTGGCGGGCGGCAAATATAACCTTGGGATGCCGAGCTGGTCTCCGCCTCATTAATGACATATGGACTATAACACATCTGAAAATTTTCTTTCAAGGCTCCAGTTCTTCGGAATCAAGCTTGGCTTAGATCAGGTTCTTGAACTGTTGAGCCATCTTGGAAACCCGCATGAAAAACTGAAGTTTATACATATTGCCGGAAGCAACGGAAAAGGCTCCACAGGCGCCATGCTTGTGGCGGCTTTGCGTTCAGCTGGGCTCAAGACCGGATTCTATTCATCTCCGCATTTAATATCTGCCAGAGAGAGATTCAGGATTGACGGCAAAGCAATGTCCAAAGACGCGTTCTGCGATATGATCGAAAAGATTCAGCCATCCATTGAAAAGATGGAAGCCGCGGGAAGATGTCCCACCTACTTCGAAGTCACCACAGCAATAGCCGCCATGTATTTTGCTGAACAAAATACGGATTTTGTCATTTGGGAAACGGGGATGGGCGGACGCTATGACGCCACAAACGTGGTTGATCCTGTCTGCTCTGTCATTACAGGCATCTCGCTTGAGCATCAAGCTTATCTCGGCGACACCATAGAAGAAATAGCCTTTGAAAAGGCGGGAATAATAAAGCCAGGCAAGCCTGTTTTCTGCGGAAGAATGAATGACGCGTGCAAAAAAGTGGTTCTTGAAAAATGCTGCGAAACAAAATCAGAGCCCATATTTGCGGAGGCGCCCTTGCGCGATGAAGAGCTGTCGTTGAACGGAGAAATTCAAAAATACAATGCCGGACTCGCTTTCGCCATATTAAAAAGACTTGCCCCTGAATTTCATTTCAGCCTGGAAGATGCAGTCAAAGGATTAAGCTCCGCCAAATGGCCGGGAAGAATGCAGATATTGCCGGACGGAAGCATTGTCGATGGAGCCCACAACCCTGATGGCGCAAAAGTCCTGAGCGGTTTTCTTGACGACGCTTTTCCCGGAGAAAAATTCACTTTTATATTTGCCAGCTTCGAGGACAAAGATTCAGCAGATGTCCTTAAGGAGCTGAAAGACAAAGCTGAGCTCTTTATTTTTGTCCCAATCCAAACGTCCCGCAAAAGCGTTCCGCCAAGCGCATCGGGGCGCATGCTTGCTGAAGTCTCAGACATTGCCTATTCAACGGCAGGCAGTCTTCATGAAGCCTTGAAGCTCTCCGTCAAAAAACGCCGCCTCATAACGGGTTCCTTATATCTCGCGGGCGAAGCCCTGAAAGAACTTCTGCCCGAAAAGCAAATATTGGACATCTGAAAAATTCTAGTTTAGCCTGATAGTTTTTTTGTTTTTTGCCGAAGCCATGGCATGGCGGAGCCTTTTATTTTATTGTATGCGGCAGGCGCTTCATTATTTCAGATATCAGAGCAGATTTGCTTACAGGTTTTCGGAGGTAGCCGTCGCAGAGGTTCATCATCGCATCCTCTGAATCTTTAAACGCCAAAGCTGTAACGGCAACTATGGCTGCATTGTTGAGCGTTTTGTCTTCTTTAAGGATTTTAGCTATTTTATAGCCGTTTGCCAACGGCATTTTTATATCCAGCAAAATCAGGTCGGGATGATGCTCAAGAGCCAGCTCAAGGGCTTCTTTGCCGTTTTCGGCTTCAATAATATTGAAACTCCAAGGGCTGAGATACTTTGAAAACAGCTCTCTATTATAGTTGATGTCATCAGCAATCAGGATGGTTGCAGGAGAGAAGCTTATAGAATCAAAATCTAACCCTTTTGCTTCTTTGGACAACAATGTTTCAGGGGCGGCAATTTCAATGTTGTTCAAAACAACCTCAAATGCAGAGCCTTTGTCAAGCTTGCTGGACACTGTGACAGCTCCATTCATCATCTCAACCAATCCTTTGGTAATTGAAAGCCCCAGTCCTGTGCCGCCATATTTCTCCTGTGTTGCTCTTTTTATTTGCTCAAAAGGGTCGAAGATCTCACATTGCTTGTCTTCAGGGATGCCAATGCCGCTGTCTTTAACACGGAAAATAAGGGAGACCAGATTGCTGTCTGTTCCCTCCTTGACGGCTTTGGCCGATAAATTAATAAAACCATTTTTTGTGAATTTAACTGCATTGCCAATCAAATTGACAAATATCTGGCGAAGCCTTGCTTCGTCAAGAATCAGAACTTCCGGAACGCTTTCGTCAATGCGGATGTTCATGCTGAGAGCTTTTTTCTTGACCTTTTGGCTGAAAACCATTTTCAGTTCATTGAAAAGGATATGGATGCTGACAGCAGAATAATTAAGCTCCATTTTGCCAGCTTCAATTTTTGAGATGTCCAAAATGTCATTTATAAGATTAAGTAGAGCTTTTCCGGCGGAATGGATAATGGCCATATAATTGCCTTTTTCCGGATCTGATTCTGTTGTCTTTAAAATATCAGTGAAGCCGAGGATTGCATTCATTGGTGTTCGAATTTCATGCGACATATTTGCAAGAAACTCACTTTTTGCCATATTCGCGTCTTCCGCTGCCAGCTTAGCTCTCTTCAGCCCTTCCACTGCTTGTTTCCGTTGCAGCGCAATGCCAATGCTGGTTGCGATATTTTCCAGGAAGCTTATCATCTCATGGGAAAACATGTTTGTTCGGGAATCATTGAGTTGCAACAGGCCCAAAGTCGTGTCCTGGGCATCCAGCGGGATAAGAGCCATTGATTTATAACCGGCAGCCGGGCACTCTTTTCGAAGCTGTGATTTGAACAGGCTATTTGAGCCATTATAGATTTCTGTCAAAGAATTAGTCCAAAAACTTCCGTTTTCGGTGAAGCATGGCAAAGTTTTATCCCCGAAATTTCTGATAATCAACCCGCACAGGCATTCCAGGATGGGGAGTCCTGAATCATCAAGGATGATTTTTCCCTTAGGGTTCAAGAGGCATAGGAAATTTTCATTTTTTATAAAATCATTAGAAAAGCCGATAGTTTTGTTGTAAGGATAGTCATCGCCTTTTTTGAGGCGAATTCCAATTGCTTCGATGCCTGTAAATTTTTTTATAAGAAGCAGAATCTCATTGATTTCATCAACATCTTTCGTGTCATGGAGAAAGAGCTGCAATACCTGAGTCATCAGAGCCTGGCGCCTTTCAGCATTTTTGATTTTCTGGAATCGCCTGGAATTATCGATAGCCAATCCGCTGATTTCAGAAACGGTAAGCGCCAGATTCAAATACTGATCTATATATTGGGGGAAACGGACGTGATTAATCTGCAAAATCCCCACTGTTTTGCGCTGCATTTTAATGCGCATCCAGAAACCGTCTTCAGCTTGGGTCAGACCGGAATCACCAGATAAATCTAAAAATGCTTTTTCCAAAGCTTCTTCATTGACAACAAAAGAAGAACGGATTTGCAATTTTCCGGGAATTTCATCCAGAATCGGCTGATAAATTACCGTTTCCGCCGCAAATACAATGGAGGATAATTCCATGAATTTCTCAATTATATCATTTTCATTGACGGTTTGTGTCAAACGGGCGAGCAGGTCCAGAGTCAGCGCATGATCAGAGACTTTTCTTTGGGTTGAGTTTAGTTCAACTGTTAGTTTTTCTGACTGAAGCTTGTGGCGCTGTTCAGAAATAAGTTTGGAGAGAAAAAGGCTGAAAAAGCCCAATCCTGCTCGAAATACTTCTGTTGGCCTATCTACAAATTCAGCAAAGTCCTCTAAGTGCGCTTTGCTTTTGGGGCCTCCAAGAGTATCAAGCAAAACAAGTTTGTCGCATGATACCTTGAAAAAGCGCCTTGCCGTTTTTTTGTCAAACTGCTAGGCGGCTATCCATT
>CAZYVR010000229.1:0-9563 GCA_964651145.1 uncultured Victivallales bacterium
GCGACCAGCGATTCCGCCGCTGGATTGCGTCCGGACAAAGTCCGGTTTTTATTCCAGCTTCGCCGGCTTTTTTATTTTTCAGGACTTTTGACGGGGCCATCGCATTGCCGTCGAGTTATTCCATATTGTGATAAATGGACATTGATTTTATCCAGTCGGAAAGTTTTTTCCAGTACCCGCGCGAAAACTCGGGCTTTTCTCTCTGTCCAACGGCAAAGTCAATTATGTCCTGAAGCAGTTTTTTCTGTTCTTCTTTGGAAGCATTTGCCCTATGCCCGTCCAGCGCTTCTGGAAGCAAGCCGTTTTCCCGAAAATAAACCAATTTGGGCAAGTCTATCCATGGCAAAGTCAATGGACCTTTTGACAAAGCGTCAAAGGCATTTTTAACAGCCTTGTAAAAATCATTCGCATTCATCATGGGCTTTGAATTTTTCAAGACAAACGCGGCAAGCTGGCAAGCCTTCATATAATTGTCAGGAATAGACGCTATGGCGTCAAAATGAGTGACAAGCTCTGTGTTGTAGAGGGTTTGAAGTCCGTCCTTCCGCTTTTGAAATTCCACATGTATTTCGCGGAACAGGTCTACCGACGGGAATTTTTTTTTGCTGAACTTCCGCGCGCCCCTTATCATAAAATCGAGCCTGCCGTAATCGGGGCTCAAGCCGCTAATTATCAGGCTGCTTTCCTTATAAGGAGTTTTTCTCAGGACGATCAGTTCGGTGGATGTCAAGGCTGGTTCTCCGTCAATAGTCTGTCGGCTGTCCAGTTGAACGAGTTCAGGGCTTGTTCAAATATTTCAAGATATTCAGCATGCCACGGCAAATTCTTTTTGGGATTCGAGGGGGCTGGAATTATTCTTAGAAGGAATTCGCGCAAAGACGGCGAGAGAAGGGCCAGGAGTCTTTGCGCTGGAAAAACTGGAATTTCTCCGGCCTTGCCTAGCTGCGATGCCTTTTGCAGGTCCAAAGCGCAAAAGGCCCACGGCAAAAGCAAGTCGAGCTCCAGAAATTCAAGCCGTCCAGCTTGTTTGTCCATGTCAAAGCGATGCCGGTATATTCCAAAATTAACTCTTTTGATTCTGTCAATAAGCCCCTTCGGGCTGTCAAATTCTCCATTGATTGCGCCTTTTGCGTGATGCCATTGCCAGAAGCCGCGAAGTATTGTTTCTTTTGTGTCTTTGCGATAATGCCAACATCTTGCCGATGGCTCATAAAAGAGCTTGGCTCCCTGAGAATAAAGCTTTTCGCTCAGAGACATGTCCTCATAATTGGTTCGCAAGGCGCCGTTGTAGCCGCCCGCCGAGAGAAGCGCGTCAACTCTGAAAAGATTGTTGGCTCCATAAAGGAATCTGGGATTGGGAAGAGGATTGTCGCCCCAATGCTGAGCCATGTGAACCGCCCGCCAGCGGTCGCCCGCATTCTCCTGAAAATACTCGTCAAGCCGTCCGCCAACTCCCGCCGCATTTTCTCTATTTGCTGTCTCAATCAGCCGTTCAAGCCATTCCGGCTCTGGCGCAACATCGGCGTCAAGGCTGGCTATCAGCGGAGTGCCGCAATTTTCGAGCGCTTTGTTTCTTGCCGCCGCGAGTCCGCGATTACAGTCCTGTCTGATTATTCGGACCCCGGGAAAGCGCTTTTCATCTATTGAAAGCGGCGTTGTGGAGCCATCGTCAATCAGCAATATCTTTCCTGGCGAAGCTGTTTGCCGCATCATGCCTTCTAGGCACTTTTCTATTGTTGAGCCAGCGTTGTAGCACGGCGCATATAGAGTTACATCTTTTGAGCTAAATTTTTTCATGCCTTTAAGGTAAAGGAATTACCTTGCGATTTCAATTTCAATTTCAAATCAGAGCTGATTTTTAAAAAAATGCCTTTTTCGCTAAATTTTTTATAGGCAACGCCGATATTGTGTAATAGGAAAGAGGTTTGACAAGGACGTTGAACTTAAAAACTATACAGAATGGAGTCTGTAACTATGGAAAAGAAAGACAAAAGACGCGGTAGCAAATCTTTGGTGACGACGACGATGGTTGAGCTGAACTTCTTTTTAAAGTGCTATTCAAAAGCTTTGAAATCAACAGCGCTGCCTCATAAGAAGGAAAGCAAAGCTTGAAACACGCATCTATAGCGCAATGAAAAGGCTGTAGGCAGATGAAAATTTTAAAATGGCAAAACGCCTCAGCAAGTTTTAGCTCGGCGAAACAAATCGGCGAAATGGCTTCGTCCGGTTCTTCGCGCGTTGCCGCCCAAATCCAAGACACTGTTCTGCCGGTCATTAACAACATCAATCACAATGTTTTTGACGCAGTTGATGACTTTATGTATCTAAATAAGTCTAACCGCCTCGATGGCTTCTTTAATCTTTCCGGCGAAGACAAAGAAAAATTTCTGTCGATTATTTCCAAGTTGCTCAAAGAAAAAGTAATAGGCTACGAAAAACTTGAAGTCGACGGCGCGCCCGAAAAGCATTTCATGGCAACTCAGCTGGGAAACCGGCGCCTTTACGGAGCCAAAAGATACGATGAACGCGCCAATACAAGCGATTTATATTAACGCGGTTCACAATGCAATAAACATCCAGTCAAGAAAATCGGTGATAAACATATTATACCAAGCGGCAAGAGCATAGAGCGAAGTGGCGCTCCAAATGATAAGCTTAGCGTATTTTCTTATATAAATGACTGTAAAAATACCAAGAAAACATTGCCACAACTTTCCGGCGACAGGACCCCAGATAGGACCAAGAAAAGTTGAGATCAGCCGCACATGCGGATTAAGTTCGGAATCCACCCCCGAAAGCAACATAAAATGACTTGTAGTCATGCAATCCAAAGCAGCCGCAATGAGAAAAAAATAAATGGGATATCTGTATTTTTCAAAGAATCCCCGGCAGTTGTGGAGAAATTTCAGCTTGACAGTCCGCAACTGCCGCAGATTTTTTCTGCTGTACAGCCTAAACACCACGTCGAAAACTCCTTTCTCAAACGCATCCTCGCCACTGTATATAATATAGCCTCAAAATTCAAAAAAATCAATACTTGAAGCCTTGCTGTAACCGAGCTAAGTTTACAGGCAACAAAATTTAAAAAAATGAATTTCAAGGGATATAAAATGAAAGTGGCATTAATTGGCGGTTATGGACATCAAGGCTACGTTACAAGCGGGGTAAAAGAACTCTCTGACTGCAATATGGCGGCAATAGCCAAAAGCGAGCCGGATGAAGACATATCCAGGCTTGCAAACTCTTGTTCCGGCACAGAAAACCCGCCAAAAATTTACGAAAACTGGCGAAAAATGCTGGACACAGAAAAACCCGATGTTGTGGGCGTGTCGCCAATGTTCTGCAACCATCAGAAAATTTCAGTGGAATGCCTTAAACGCAATATTAATGTAATGTGCGAAAAGCCTGTGGCAATGAATCTTGAGGAACTCTCCGAACTAAAAGAAGTCTATTCAAAAAGCTCAGCTAAATTTGTGGGAATGCACGCAATGCGCTACCAGCCAAATTTCCGAGCCGGATACGAAGCGGTAAAAAACGGACTCATAGGCAAACCCATACTGATAAACAGTCAGAAATCATACTCGTTCAGCCTGGAACGCCCCCAATTCTACAAAGAGCGCGACAAATTCGGCGGCTCTTTGTGCTGGGTAGCCATACACGCGCTGGACTGGACATACTGGATAATGGGAGATGTCAACAATATGTTTGCGGCTCACACAACAATCGGAAACATGGGCTATGACGCCTGCGAAAGCTCCGGAGTCATCGCGTTTGATTTTAAAAATGGCGGACAAGGCTGCATTAATTTTGATTTTCTAAAAGCGCGCAAGGACAAAATTGCTCAAGACCGTTGCCGGATTGCCGGAGAAAAAGGGGTAATAGAAATTTACGATGGAAAAGCATTTATTGTCACGCACGAACAGGAATTGCGCGAGCTTGAGCTTAAGGAGCCCGAAAACTTCTTCAAATGTTTTGTTGAAGAAATTCGGGGCAACGGCAAATGCTTGTTGACTGCCGAAGACACTTTCGAAGTCACCCGCCTGAGCTTGCTCGCCCGCGCCGATGCCGACGCGAAGCAACGTAAAGAACCGACTGACTGAATTTATTGCGCCACGCCTTTGAAAAGATTAAACAATTTTTTAAGACTTTTGGCGAAGACTAATTATGTTTTTAACGCTATTCGGAGCCTTTTACGTATACTCCGTCTATCCTGATATTTGAATTCCAGGCTCCTATTGCCATTTTGCCTTTTGTTAGAACATTTTGCGGCAAAGATTGCTCCACAATTACTTTTCCGTCCATGCCCCATATAAGTTTGCCGTTTTTGACGCTTATTTGATAGTGATGCTCAAGCTTGTCTATTTTGGGAGAACGCCGGATCTTAATTGTTTTTCCATTTATAGTAAGCATACATCCATTGCTGTTTATGATTCCGCCGATTCCTTTTTTGGGGCGCCACGAGCCGTCCCAATCGCAGTTGATGTACCAGTTAACATAATCGCCGTCAATGACGCGCGCCTTAAATTCGAGCTCTTTTACCAGAAAACTATAGTTAAGCATGGCAACCGCAGGCTTGCCGCGCGGAATGTCAAGGCCTTTTCCTATTCGCGGAATTATGGACTTATCTGTCCCTTTTGCAATCCAGTCGCGATAATCATTTATACAGTCAAACTTGTAGGTCTTTGATATTTCTCTAGAAGTGGAAGGGGATGTTCTTCGACTGGCTTTAGACGAGGACGGCAAATTACTCGGAGTATAAGTTGAGCGCTTGATAGGCAACAAAGCTGCGCTTTTTATTGCTGGCGGACGCCAGCCGGAAAGCTGCGCCAGCATTCTCCAAAAAGCCCGCCCTTTCAACGCGCCGTTAAGGGGACGGGTATGGGCTGCGCTGCCCGGCAGCGCAAGGCCATGATTTGGATGCTTCTCTATCCATTCATCCGCCCAGTTGCCACGCGTCCTGCCTTTGCGATAGTCGCAAGAGTCTCTTCCATTCAGCTTCATATAGTTTGTTTTGTCACCCGGCGCAAAGCTTTCTATGTCAGCAAAGTCGAAAAGGACTTTTTTTCTTTTTTTGCAATATTTGCGAATCTGCTCATTGCGAAGGCACAAATTGCCGCGCGAGCCAGTCCCGTCCAAATGCCCTGTCATATAGACAAAAATCACTGACGGGAATTCTTTTTCAAGTTGACTCATAAGCTTCAAATATGTGTCAATGTCAGCTTCCGAAGCCGATCCGACCTGTCCGCACCAGGACCACATTACAACATTCCTGTCTTTGCCTTTGCCTTTAAGCAGCTCGCGGGTTCTGGCTGCCCATTCAGTCCTGTTCGGGTTCCCAAGATCTCCTTTCGGCGTGCAGTCCCAGAACGACAGGGCTCCGTTGCTTCCACTCCGGTTGAAGCGGTAAAGCGCGCTGGCTTTCTCCAGAGCCTTCATCCCGGACACAATCTGACTGCCATGCGAGGTGTGTCCGTATGCGATTCGGAAATCTCTTCGGGCTTTTTGTATATATTCTGGCGAAATGGCTGAAATATCAACGCAAGTATGGTCGATAATTACAGGGCGCGAAAAAATTTGAGCTGAAAGCGGAAAAATAAATGCGGAAAAATAAATTATCCCAAGCAGGCGGACTGTGAATTTCATTGCGTTTCCTCTGTTTGTTTAACTTAATACTTTATGGGGGAAACGAGCAAAAATCAAGAAGATGCGACTGTTTCACCATTTCGGATAAGTGTTGACTACAATGAAATTTTCGCCATAAACAAGATTTTTCGCATTTTTAGCGGCTTCGTTCAATCTCATTTTGCTGATCTGGCTGAAAGAACTTTTCCCATCTGCAACTTGAGAGCTTATCAGGCTGTCCAGTCCGGTTTTTTTATCGCAGGCTATAATTTGAACTACATCGCCGCCGAATGGCGCGCCGACTTCAAGAACAAAGCTTTGCTTCCCCTTTGCAAAGCCAGGGACAGAAATGATTTTCCCGCCTTTAATAAAAGAGCCGGGATTGTATTTGTTGGGAAACAAGAGGGTGGAAGTCCCATCCACAAAATGGGCTATTAAAGCTGCGCAACAGTCTTCTGAGGCACGAATGTTAAAGACAATCGACTCGCCGTCTTCAAAATCGGTTTTTCCGCTTTTAGTCCATATTTCCAGTGTCAATTTGCGGTTTGGAATGTTGTTGCTTATTTTTTTAACAGACTCATAATTGTTCTTTGATTTCTTTACATTTTGAGGAAAAAGATACTTTTGCTCTATTTCTCTGATTTTTTCGGGAGGGAAAATGTCAGCGGAGCCCGCAAGTGAAACAGGCATTTTGCATGAGGCCGGACAAGATGCGCCACCGTTCAAAAAAACAATTTCAGCCCTCACATCTATTTTGGGGAACTCGTAAAAATAACGCCCGCGAACAATGGCATCTATGCTTTCCACTTTTACTTCGCGCGCGGAAGTTCCGGGATCCATTATGTCCATAGACTGAAACTTTCGCTCCGTCATCAGATCATTCAGCCTTTCGCGCGTGATCAGCTTCAATTTTTTGTTTCTGGTCGCCGCTTCTGCAAGTCCGGTTCTAATAATGCCCGACATTGCGCTGATCCCTTCATGTCCGGGATTTTCACAGGGGAAGTTGCCCATTGCCACCTTTAATGGCGCGCCTTCTTTTTGCGACGGGCATGCCGCCAGCAATTTTTTTATAAGGGCGTCAAAATAATAAGATGCCTTTTTTTGGGGATCGTTTTCAACTTTTGACGTTTCATCAGAAAAACTGTCTGTTGAGAAAACAAAAAAAACTGTCAGAAAAAAAAGTATTGCGCTCCGCATATCCGCCCCCATTGGTTAATTAAAGAGATGCAGAGAATATACCCCGAAAGTCCAATGCAGGCAAATATTGAACTGAGCAGTTTTTTTGGGGGGATGCTAGTGAAAAATTATGTGACATATGCGCAAATCACCTGAAGATATAGATAGCATGCCCTTACATATCTTTTGTTTTTTCCGAAAAGAAACAAGCTGAAATATGTTTGTCGGAATTCGACACAGGCTCAAGCGCAGGAGCGTTGTTTTTGCATTTTTCCACAGCCATTGGGCAGCGCGGATGAAAAGGACAGCCTTTGGGCGGATCAAGCGGAGAGGGCACATCGCCCGGCAAAATAATCCTTTTGCGTCGCGTTTCAGGATCCACTGTCGGAATTGCCGACAGCAAAGCCTTTGTGTAAGGGTGGCTCGGGTTGCCGCAGATTTCAGAGGCAGACCCGCTTTCGACTATTTTCCCAAGATACATTACAAGGATTCTGTCGCTGATATGCTCGACAACTGCCAGATCATGGGCTATGAACAAAAAAGCCACGCCTGTTTTTTTCTGAATATTCTCAAGCAAATTGATGATTTGAGCCTGAACGCTGACATCCAGCGCGGAAACAGGCTCGTCAGCAATTATCAATTTTGGTTCAACAGCCAAAGCTCTGGCAATGCCTATGCGTTGACGCTGGCCGCCACTGAACTGATGCGGGTAACGGTTGACGCATTCACTTCTAAGTCCCACCATTTCAATAAGTTCGATTATTCTGTCGTGTCTTTTCTCTTTGTTCCATTTGTTATAAAGATGCAGGACTTCGTCCAACATGGAATATATGGTCATTCTCGGGTTCAAAGAGCCATAGGGATCCTGGAAAATCATTTGAAAATCCCGTCGCCTGCGCCTCAATTCCCCTCCTTTAAGAGAACTTATCTCGACATTGTCTATTTTATATGTTCCGTCTGTGTGCGTCTCCAGGCAGATCAGAGTCCGACCGAGGGTGCTTTTGCCGCAGCCGCTTTCGCCCACAAGCCCCACCGTTTCGCCATGTTCTACCGTAAACGACACGCCGTCAACAGCTTTTACATGCCTGCGCGGCGAAAACAATCCGCCTCTTACGGGATACCATGTCTTTAAATTGCTTACTTCTACAAGTGGCATAAGATTCTTCTGTTTATTTTATATACCTTAATATGGCGCTTTGCTGAATATTTTCCAAAGCAAAACGATTTCATCCGCATTTTTTTGTGGAATGCGCATAAGCTGGCACAGTAACTGCGATTTTCGTCAAACATGAAACGATTTGAAACAAAAATTATTATAATAGCGGCAATGGTTGTCGGAACAGCCTTGTACTCGCAAAGCAAGAGCAAAGTTGTCTTTGATTCCTCATTGAAAGAGAAGTATAAATCAAGCGAGAACATCAAGCAGATTAAAGCTATCAATGCTATAAAGATCGAGTCCATGCGGAATAAAGTAAAGACGCACGATTCCGCAAAGCCGGCAAGCTCCGAACTTCTTGCTTCCGGCTCTGTTTCAGCCGCCGGAAGCGGCGAGGCAAAAAAGCTTTCAAATAAGAAACGCAAATTTGGCCCTGGAGCAACAAATGCCAAGCCTGGCGATTCCGCCGATTCCCTTGGCATATCCCCTATAAGAATGCTGCTGGCCGTAATTATTTTGATAGCGGCAATGGGCGGATTCTTTTTTATGCTCAAGAAATTTGGAAAAAAATTTACAGGCACAGAAAACACAGCGTCCCTCAAAGTAAAATCCCGTTTGCAACTCGATAGCAAAAATTCAGTTGTTATTGTGGGGGCACACGAACAGGAATTTCTTCTGGGAGTAAGCCCTGCCGGAGTCAACTTTCTCGCGAAATTTGCCTCTCTTGACGCGGAAGATGAAGAAAATGACGAAGAAAATGCCATAGAAAACAAAATTAAGTCGGGAATTTCTTTTGAAAAGGATCTGAAAGCGGCTGTTGGCTCTGTAAACAGCGAAGAATTAAAACCCGTCAAGGAACTTCTATGACCAAAAAACTTCCAATGCTTATTCTTTTTTCGTTTGTATTGTTTTGCATATTCGCGCCTGAACTAGGCGCGGCGGAGCTTAACGCAAACCCTGACGAAGTGGCTTTCAATTTGAGCTTGACTGGCGGAGGCTTCAGCAAAGCGGTCAATATTCTTCTTCTTATGACTGCCTTGAGTCTGGCTCCAGCGGCCATGATGATGATGACTTCCTTCACCAGAATAGTAATTGTCATGTCTTTTCTTAAAAAGGCTCTGGGAACCCAGAACGCGCCGTCCGCAAAAATAGTTTCAGCCCTTGCGCTTTTTCTCACTATTTTTATAATGCAACCTGTCTGGCTTGAAGTTTACGAAAAAGCCCTGGCTCCTTATTCCAACAAGCAAATCAATGAAAAACAAGCGCTGACCAGAGCCACCGCGCCATTTAAAAGCTTTATGCTTAGACAGACACGCGACAGCAGTTTGCTGTTGTTTATGGATCTGTCCAACTCAGAGCCGGTAGAGACTCCGGAGGAATTGTCAATGGCAATCATCATTCCGGCTTTTATAATCAGCGAGCTCAAAACGGCGTTTCAGATGGGATTTCTCATATATTTGCCGTTTTTGCTGGTGGATATTGTAGTGGCAACTTCGCTAATGTCCATGGGAATGATGATGCTCCCGCCAATGATGATATCCTTGCCGTTCAAGCTATTGCTTTTTATCATAGTTGATGGCTGGGGATTGATTATAAGATCAATGGTGGC
>CAZYVR010000230.1:0-9541 GCA_964651145.1 uncultured Victivallales bacterium
TGCAATCCATTTCTTGCTGAACATTTCACCAACTATCGCTATGGCATAGACATCGGCAACGGGAATTGGGACTATATTCTCACTAATTTTCTTTGGGGAACCGCCTGTTTTGCCTTGCATGTCGGCGATCTTTTTGTCCCCAACAGCGACTCAATAGGACTTCTCCCGGGACTGAGCGACGATGAGGCTTTGTTTTGCATAAATTACTGCCTTATATCGCGTTCCATGGTCGAAGTTGCCGGGTGGCTTTATCAGGAGCCTGACCATCCTCGCATGAAGTGGGTTAAAAAGGCGCTTTGCTGTCCCAATAACGGACAGGACGTTTTCTTTGCTGGATACGATTACCGCAAGGAATCCTTCGGGCCGGAAACCTGGTATTTGAAGAGTCCTCATTTTTCTCTTCTTGAGGGCTCCAATGCTCTGCCTTTAAGGACTTTTGCTGTTTTCAATCTTCAGGACGACCCGCGCGAGTTCAATGTTGAAATGCAAAGCCTTGGCTTGTCAAATGCTGAATATACACTCACCGATGCCTGGACGCTTGAAAGTTTCGACGTTGCCGGGAGTTTAAGTCTTGAGCTCAGTGGTCGAAACAGCAGACTTTTTGCGGTAAATCCCAAAATCGAAGCGCGGCAAATATTGGACGCGAACCTCAAAGTTGATGCGGCATCATCTGACTGCGGCTCTTTGATTGTGGATTTTGCATTTGCCGGCAATTTGGAAATGGCCTTGAATTTCAAGCCTGAAAAAGCAACGTTTGAAAACGTCGCAATAGATTTCAGGCTTGACGAAGGCAAAGGCAATTGGATTTTTTCTTCCATATTGCCAGAGCCGGGCCGCTTGCAAATAATATAACTTAGTAATCAACTCCGGTTTCCGGGTCGACCAGCCTGAATGTTTCGTGGTGTATATTCTCGTCGGCTCGGAAACTTAAATTTTTGCCATGTTTCTTTTCCAATTCCATCAGGATTGAGGCGTCCTCGTTTTTGAGTCGGGTGAGAACTGACGGATGCATAATTATTCTGACTGCAAGGTCTTTTTTGTTGCTTTGGCGTTTCAACAATTCAAGAAGACTGCGTTGGATTTCCACGCTCATGGTCATGACTGACTTCACTTTGCCTTTGCCGCCACAGTAAGGGCAGGGGGCGTATACTGTGTTTTGCAGGCTTTCGTGTTCCCTTTGACGTGTCATTTCCATTAAGCCAAGTCTGCTGAGTGGCAATATCTTAGTCTTTGCGCTGTCACTCTTAACGAGTCTTCTCATGTGCTTGTAAAGAGTGTCCCTGTCTTTTGTGGCTCGCATGTCAATAAAGTCGATGACCACCAGTCCGCCAATATTCCGCAATCTCAACTGGCGCGCAACTTCTTCGGCCGCTTCCATGTTTGTTTCTAAAATTGTCTCAGGCTGTTCTTTTCTGGCTCTTCCTTTGCCAGTGTTTACATCTATGGCTATGAGGGCTTCGGTTTCATCCACGCAAATGTGCCCTCCGCTTGGCAAGTGGGCTTCCCGTTTGAATATGTCCGTTATTTGGTTTTTTATGCCGTAAAGGTCAAAAATCGGCCGCGCTTTTTTATGCAATTGAACTTTGTTTGACATTTTCCTGCCAATAAACTTGGAGAGCAGAGTTTGAAGCTCTTTGTATGTTTCCTCATTGTCCACAATTATTTCGTCTATTTCGTCGGTCAGGAAATCCCTTACAGTGCGCTCCACCAGCGTGGGTTCCTGATAGACGATGGCGGGAGCTTTGGGATTTTGCATTTGTGTTTCCACTTGATGCCAATAGGCAAGGAGCATTTCCATGTCCCTTTTGAAGTAAATGCTTTTTCTTCCCTCTCCGGCTGTTCTGCAAATTGTGCCCATGTCTTCTGGTATGTCAAGGGTCGTAAGGATCTTTCGCAGGCGCTCCCGCTCTTTTTTGTCTTCTATTTTTGAGGATAGACCCAGGTGGTCGGAGTATGGCAGCAGCACAAGGTATCTGCCGGGAAGGGTTATGTTTGTGGTGACTCTGGCTCCTTTAGTCCCTATTGGGCCTTTTGTCACTTGCACCAGCAATTCGGAGCCTGCCGGGAAAAGCTTGGGAATGTCTTTGACGGTTATTTTTTGGCGCTTGCGCTTTGTTTTTTCTATTTCTTGAAGACGCGGCGGTTTGTTGCCCAGCAATTCCCTGATTTTGTCGGAAATGCCTGGCGTCTTTTTTGGGCGGGGCTTTTCCGGAGCCTCCTTCTTGTCTATTCTGTCGACCATGTCATAGCTTGCCGGGAGCATATCCCAATAATGGAGAAATGCGTTTTTTTCTGCTCCGATGTCAACAAACGCTGCTTGCAACGATGGCTCCAGATTGACTATGCGTCCGAGATAAATAGAGCCTGAGGTAAGACTATTTTCGTTGTTACGCTCTATCTCGTATTCCTCCAGGCGTCCCTTGTTCAGAAATGCGACTCTGGTTTCCAGTGTCTCACAACTGACTATTATTTGCTTGCTGTTTTTTTTGTCAATTTCCATAAAATTATCCTTGTTGATGTTGGAGGACGGCTCCAGCTCTGATTGGGCAGCCTCTGAGAAAGTCTGGCCCGCTCATTTCCTTTTTGCCTTGCGGGACAACTTTTCCCAGCTTTAAGGCTCCGGCTCCGCAGGCCACAATCCAGTCTGCTTTGTCGGCTTTAAGGATTTCTCCAGGTTTTCCGCTCATTTCCGGCATGCATTCGGCTTCAGTGATTCTGATTTTCGATTCTCTTGATGGAAGTTTCAGTGTAAATGAAACTCCAGGCCACGGAAAATACGCTCTGACTTTGCGCTCTATTATTTCCGCCTGTTCATTCCAGTCCAGATTGCCAGCCTTTTTCTTTATTTTTCCGATGTAGGTGGCTTCTTCTTCATTCTGGGGAATGGGCTTTAATTTGCCTGATGCTATTTCCAGCAAGGTCGTTTCCGCATGTTTTGCCGCCAGTTCTCCCAAATCCAGTTCGAGGGAGTCTGCTTTTTCTTTTCCTGTAAGAGGATGTTCAAACAAGCGGTAGACCGGGCCTGCGTCGAGGCCTTTTGTCACTTCCATAAAGGCCACGCCGGTTTTGGTGTCGCCGTTCAGGAGCGCCGCTGCAATCGGAGCCGCTCCGCGATAAAACGGCAGGAGCGAAGAGTGAATGTTCACGCATCCGATTTTGGGCAAGTTCAGAAGCTCTTCTTTCAATATTTGCCCGAATGAGACAATCAGGATTATTTCAGGGGCAAGGCTCCTGAGTTTGTCCAGAAAATCTATCGAGTTGACCGAAGGAATTTTGTCGACTTCCAAACTGTGTTCTTCCGCCCAGCGCGCTACTGGCGTGGGTGTCATTTTCTTTTGGCGCCCTGCCGGGCGATCTTCCTGAGAGCCTATGCCGAGCAATTCAATGCCGGAAGCTTTAGCCAGAGCCTCCAGAATTGGCTGCGCGATGTTGCCTGAACCAATAAAATATAACTTTAACCGTCCGTCCATATTTTTTTTCTGTTAAATTTGTTTTTGTTGTGTGGATAATCTAAGGCGTTGAATTTATATTTACAATGAGAAAGAGCATTAATAATTTAATCTAAATGGGGAGGGCTTAATGAAAAAGAACACAAAAATTATTCTTGGAGCGGCAGTTGGCTTTGTGCTTATGACTGGCTGCACGGATGAAAAAAATAAATCAGAAGGCAAAGCTTCAACAGTTAAAAGCGAATCGGCCAGCAAGTCGGCTGATGACTCTACTGGACTCGCAAAGGAAAAAGGTTCGGAGCTTGTTAATCTGCGGCTCAAGGCCAACGATGACACTGCTGAAAACAAGATAGTCCTGAAGGCCAATAAAGAGACCACGGAAAATAAGGTTGTTCTCAAAGCCAATAAGGACACTGCTGAAAACAAGATAGTCCTGAAGGCCAATAAAGACGCCAAAGAAAACAATCCTGTGTTGAAAGCCAATAAGGATGAAAGTGAAAACAACATTGTTCTTGAGTCCAATAAGCAGGAAAATTGATTGAGATTATGACAGAAACAAAAATTGCCCTTGCGCTTGGCGGCAACATTGGCGATGTAAGCCAAACTTTTTTAAATGCGGCGGAATGGCTTGGACGCTCAGGCATGGGCAGTGTCAAAATGTCTTCCTTTTATAAGACTGCGCCTGTTGGCTGCGAGCCTGGCGCGCCGGATTTCCTTAATGCCGCTCTGATTGGAGTCTGGCAGGATTCGCCGGAGGAGCTTCTAGAGCTATGCAGGAGCTTGGAAGAAAGGGCGGGCAGGCCAAGCGCGCATGAGCGGAACGTTGCGCGCACACTTGATATTGACATTGTTCTTTTTGGCGATTTGATGCAGGACAACCTCGAGTTGACTATCCCGCATAAAGACGCGACAGGCAGGCTTTTTGTCCTTCAGCCTTTGGCGGAAATTGCTCCTGACTGGATATTTCCAGATACTCTTCTTTCGGTTGCAGGGCATCTCAAAAAGCTTCAACAGTTTTTTTAATGATCCTTTTACAAAAAAAAGATGGTATATTGGACGGCTTCGTCAAAGTAAAGATAAATGTTTAATCGGATCTGATTAATGATTGTGAGTTATGTGAATGAAGAGCTATAAAAAATTTTTCAACAATTATATTTTGATTCTGACGCCCGGGATATTGACTGCAATGACCGGGGTTGGCGTGGGGGATTTAGCCACAGCCGGTTTTGCCGGGAATAAATTAGGAGTGGCGGTGCTTTGGGCGGTTTTGGTTGGAGCCGCGATGAAGTATATTCTTTCTGAAGGGCTTACCCGCTGGCAGTTGGCAACTCAGACAACATTGCTTGAAGGTTGCATCAGGCATTTGAAGAAGCCTTTTCTTGTCTTTTTTGTGCTCTATTTTTTTCCATGGAGCTATTTTGTCGGCGGAGCATTGATAAGCGCTTGCGGAGTTACTTTTTCTGCGATGATGCCTTTTAAGCTGGACCCATGGATTGGGAAGTTGATTTTTGGAGCTTTGCACAGTTTTCTTGCCGTGCTCTTGATTTTATTGGGAGGCTACAAGCTGTTTTGCAGGATTATGTCCTTTTGCGCAGTATTGTTGTTCGCTTGTGTTGTTTACTGCCTTTTTCATTTGGATTTTTCCTGGTTGGAGGTCGGAAAGGGACTTGTCGTTCCAAGGGCGCCGACGCTGGATGCCGACAGTTTATCCTGGGTGGTGGCTCTGATAGGCGGAGTTGGCGGAACCTTGACTATTCTATGTTATGGATACTGGATTCAGGAGGAAGGGCGTTCCGGGATGAAATTTTTGCGGGATTGCCGGATAGATTTGTTTATCGGTTACTTTTTTACTGCTCTTTTTGGGATTATAATGGTAATAATCGGGAGCCGCCTGAATATTTCCGAAAAAGGCCTTGGCCTTATTATTGGGGCAAGCGAGCACCTGGGACAGAAGGCCGGATGGCCTTTGAAATATATCTTTTTGCTTGGCGCGTGGGGCGCTGTTTTTAGCAGTCTTTTAGGTGTATGGCATTGTGTGCCTGCTATTTTTTCTGATTGTGTGTGTCAGCTTAAGGGAATCAAGAAAGCAGATGTCGTGTTGGAGTGTCCTGCGTATAAAAAATATTATAATTTTTATCTTTGGCTAATTGCCTTGGTTCCTCTGATCGCCACTGCGTTTAGTTTTAAGGATGTGCAGAAAATGTATTCTATTGTCGGAGCTTGTTTTATTCCCATGCTTGCTTGCGTCTTATTGTATTTGAACAGCAAGCGCGTCGGCGTGCTTGACTCAAAATACAGGAATCGCAATTTAACGATTGTGGTGTTGTGGCTTATAACAATATTTTTTATAACTCTGGGTTTTATGCAGATTAAGAAACAATTTGGCTTTTGACATTCTTAGCAGCTCTTTCTGCTTAATGCCGGCTCTATCATGAAGGTTGCCAGCAGTCCGCTGATTATGCCTATTACGGCAGTCATGCCAAGCGAGACAAGGGCAGGGTGTCCTCCAAGCAGGAGAGCTCCAAGACCGAAGGCTGTTGTGAGCGCGGAAAATGTGACGGCTCCGCCTGTTCTGTCAAGGTCTTTTCTGCCTTCCTCCGACTCAAGTGCCGTGGAAAGGAAAATGCAGTAATCCACCACCAGCCCGAAGATGAATATGGCGACAATGCAGTTCATTATGTTGATTTTTATTCCAAGCCACCCCATTATTCCGAATGTCCACAGCAGGCTTAGAAAGAGCGGCGTTATTGTTGTCAATACTTGCCACGGCTTGCGGAATACAACCCAGAGCAATGCGGCAATTGCAGCCAGAGAGAGCAGGCCGGCTTTTTTAATTTCTTTGTGAATCATGCCGATTATGTATTTGACAAAGTCTTGGCCGCGATAGACGATGACTTGCGGATTTTTTCTTTCTAGCCGCTCGCTGAATTTTTTGAAGCTGGCTGAAGGAGTCAGGCGGACTCTGTTAAGAACAAAGGCTTCTCCATTTTCTTCCGGAGACATCATATTTGAAAATGCATTTTCAAGAGCTGTTCCATCAAAGTCCTTGACGCCGGGAACTTGCGCGGGCGCTTCCAGGGAGGCTGTGAATTTTTTAAAATATCCAGGACGCATTCCCTGTTTTTTGCATGCATAGTTTAGATTGAAAATGAACTGTTCTTTTGTCTGTTTGTTCCAGAATTTGCGCCATCGGGCAATGTTTTTGCGCCCAGTCGCTTCGCAAGGGAGCATGGCGGAAATTGAGGAGAATGTCTCGATTATTCCATCCTTTTTCATTTCGACGAGTTCTGAATATATATTTTCATTCAGTTCGAGCGCTTTCTGGCTGTTCTTGCCCGCCACAGCTACTGTCGCTGTTTTTGTAGGGTCTCCAAATGTTTTAAACAGTATTGCCTTGTCGGCTTCTATGGATGCGTTGGTTGCGTTTATTTTGCCAATGTCGCCTTCAAAGTCCACTTTTGACAGTCCGAAAGCCGCCAGCAGCGAGAGGATGGCAATTGCGGCAATCGTATATTTTCGATTTGTCTGCAATTTGTTAAACATTGCCGGGAAAAAGCCGTCGCTTGAAATAACAGTCCGCCTCCTGCTTTGTTTTTTGGGGCGCGGCACAAGCAATGGGAGAACCAGCAGGGAAAACGCCGCCGCAGAGGCAACGCCAACTGATGCAAAAAAGCTTAATTGCCTGTATCCCGGGAGAACTGAAAATTGCAATGTGAGGAAAGCCAGTATTGTTGTTGCCGCGCTCATTGTTAGAGGACGCGCAAGGCGTTTGAGCAGGTTTATCACAGTCCCGTCGTCGAATTGCTCTGGCTTGAAGCCATCCAGATGGTAGAGGATATGGATTCCGTAATCGACAGTGATCCCTATTAGCATAGAGCCGCATCCTATGGCTATCGCGGATACGTTTGGATAAACAAGGCGTGTCGCCGCAAGGCCTGACGCGCACCCGAAAAGAGCCGGGAGAAGTGTCAGCAGAATGAGGAGGGGCCGTCTGTAAATCATGCATGAGAGCGCGAAAACAGCTAGGATAGAGAGGGTTGCCGAGACAGCTATTCCGCCTTTTAATCTGGTTGCGTTTTCAACGCTGTGCCTGTGTCCTGAAAGGTATGCCACCCGTATTTCTTCAGGTTTTTTCTTTTCTATTCCGGCGATTAATTTGTTCATGAACGCCGTAAGTTTTTTTGCCTGTTTCATGTCGCTCGCCGGATATTTGGGCTTGGCGAAAATGGCGATCTGTCTTCCGTCTGCGCTGAACAATTTTCCATTGCGCGGCTTGAGTTTTCCCGCGATGTTTTTAAGGGAATTCAGTTTTTCAAGCATAGGCAGATCAAGGCCGAGCGGGTCGGAGCAAAGCATGTCGCTTAAGCCTGGGGCAGGGGATTCCGTAAGCAGTTTTTTCCAATGCGCAAGTCGCGCTTCAAGCTTTTTCTTTGATATTTTTTCATTGAGTTCTTTTGCGTTCTCCCGGTTAAATAGCGCGGGCCTGTTTTTTCGCAAGGTTTCTATTATTGAAAAGAGATCGTCCTGTTTCCATTCCAGGATTATTTTTTCAAAAAGTCCTGATCCCCTCATTTTTCTTGTCAGCTCTTCGGATGCCGATATTAGTTTTTGCTCAGGAGCTTTTTTGTTTTCGCGTGAGCCGACGGTTATAAACATCATGTCCATGAGGTCAAAAGCCGAGACTAGCCGCTTATAGGCGTTAACTTTTTCGTCTTCGCCAGGCAACAGTTCCAATATGTTTTGCCGCCATTTTATTCCCGATGCAAAAAAGACGGCAAGAATCCATGCCGCGCATGCTATCGCCACTGTTACGCGTTTGTGTCTGAACAGGATTTCAAATATTTTCATGGGATTTGTCCAGATAAAAAAAATCCCGCAAACGCTGAAACGCCGACGGGATATAAAATTTCAGATAAAAAAGCGGATTTAACCGTTCAGGAACGCGGCGCATTCCTCTTGAGAATCAAATATTTTAAATATGGATGAGAATCCGCTGATTTCAAAAACTTCCTTCACATTGTCAACCATGCAGCACAGGGCAACTTTGCCGCCTTTTTGCTGCATGCGTTTGGCCACCACCAGCAATACTCTTAAGCCGGCGCTGCTGATATAGTCCAAGGCTCTCAGATTGATCAGGAGTTTATCCTTGTCTCCGTCAAGAACTTTGCTGAATTCTTTGTCTGCATCCACTGCCGATACTGCGTCAAGTCTGCCGTTAATGGCAAGCGCGACTACTCCGTCTTGTTCTTGTAGGGTGATTTCCATATTTAATTTTCTCTTTCAAATGTTTTAATATTTTAAAAGTACATCATGTTCGCAATATATTCAACGCATAAGTTAAAGCAGGTTTATATAAATGTCCAGCGAATTTTTGCCTTCTTCTCTGCTATGCTCCATTTTGTCAACGAGTTCACGCGTCAGGTAAATGCCCACGCCGCCCACGGCGCGGTGTGATATGTCTTCCTGCAGGTTGGGCGCGTGCAAATTCATTGGGTTGAAGTCGTGTCCATCATCAATCAGCGTCAGTATTATTTGCGTATCGTCAAGGTTCAGATTTACAGTTATTAAATGCTCGTCCTGATCATCATAGCCGTACTTGATTGTGTTTGAAATCATTTCTTCAAGCGCAAGATCCAAGGCGTATAGAGCTTTGGAGGAGACATTTGAAGAGCTCAGGAACTCGTGGGCTTGTTCAATCAGGCCTGGCAATTCCGAGAGCTCGTTCTTTATTTTTATTGTCACGTTTTCAGGCATGTGCAGCCTCAGCTTTCGCTTTTAACCTTTGCTATCGCCGTTTCCAAATCGTATTCTATTGGCAATATGCTGTCGAAACCGGCTATTTCCAACACTTCTTTAACTAGCGTCGTGGGTGAAAGCAGGATTATTGGAGCGTTTTCGCGCTTTAGCTGCTTGGCGGCGCTTAGCAACATTCTCATTCCGAGCGAAGCCAAAAAAGTTACTCCCGACAAATCAATAATGGCTGCTTTTCCGCGATTTGCCACAACGGAAGTGAACTTCATCTCAATGTCTTGTATTCCAGATATGTCAAGTCGGCCAGACAAAGCAACGTGGCTTATTTCGTTGTCTACTCT
>CAZYVR010000231.1:0-9522 GCA_964651145.1 uncultured Victivallales bacterium
CCTGGAAAACCTGATAATTGACACCCGAAACGGCGAACCCGTTTATTTGCGGGATATTGCAGATATTAAACGCGGCGTTGGGCCTGTTGAAATATCGAGGGAAGACCAGGTGATGAGAGTTATTGTTCGCTCAGACGCCGCAGGCATCAGTGTCGGAGAAGCCCTTGAGCGCGCAGAAAAAGCGGCAAAAGACCTTAAACCGCCGCCGGGAGTCGAAGTTTCCATGGGCAGTGAAGCGCGCTTTATGGCGGAAGGACGGCGTGTTATGGGCTTGATCATTGGATTTGCCGCGCTTTTTGCATTTGTTATTTTAACGATTCAATTCGAATCATTTTTACTTCCACTTTTGATTATGATAAATGTCCCTTTAACCCTCACAGGAGTATTTCTTGCGCTGTTTCTCACTGGAAATGCCGCAGGCGTAACTGTTCAGATCGGAGTTTTGGTGATGATGGGAGGCATTACTTCGCAGGGAGTTGTGTTATTAAGTTCTGCGGAAGAATACAGGCAGCAAGGCATGAGCGCCTTGAATGCAATTAACAAAGCCGCTCCCCTGCGTGTCAGGCCTATATTGATGACACAGCTAACTACTGTTTTTGGATTACTCCCCCTGGCATTAAATCTGGGAGAAGGCGGAGATATGTTGGTTACTATGGCCATAGCAGTTATAGGAGGCCTGCTTTATTCCCTGTTCTTAACACTGCTGTTTCTTCCTGCAGCGTATACTTTAGTTTACAGTAAAATAAAAAATAAATATTTAAAACGGTACATAATGAATTAAAAAATGCCAGAATAGGTTCCCTATGATTATACAGTTATCGGACACGATAATATCTTTTTGTCGACATAATTATGGGCTTTACTTTCTTTTTTGCAAGCCATTCCTCTATATATTTGACCGTTTCATTTTTGTGCATGCCAATCCCATTTGATATGTCGTCAATTGAACAGGGTCTTCTTTGAAGCATTTGCAACATGGACTCTTTGACCGCAGAAAAAAACGGTTCGGAATGAATCTTCCGAAAGTCAGCTATAACTTCAGAAATTTTAATCCCTAGGAATTAATGATGACACCTTTTTCATTCTCCAATTCTTTGATAGCGTATAGTCATGTTGGTTCCGGGATATTTCATTTCCGCTTCATTCAGAAACGGCAATAGCTGATCCAATTTTTTATCCATGGCGCGTGTTGACAAATTGTGGAGTTTTACAGTCAGAGTTTTATTGTCATCGTCCGGAATCATACCGGCTTCGGAAATAAAAACATCCCGGAGTAAAGCTCTTGCCTGCTCCAGACTTCCGCATTCTTTGCTTATTAGATTGGCCATTGCCGTTTCCGTTCGATAGGCTATCATTTTGACTGTGTCCACTAAATGTTTTTTGCTGGAAGAAAGTTGCTGGAAAGCTTCATCCTCAGGCAAGTCAATTACTTTGATATATTTATCAATGCCTTTCTGTTTCATTTTGAGAGTGTTCAGATTGCTTTCAAGGATATTGATTTCTTCCGCAAGTTTTGTCTTTGTTTTCTTCCATTCCTCATACTTTTTTCTGTCGCTTTTCATAGCAGGATGAAGTGTAAAATCGGCAAAGTGCTTCTTCCTTGATTTTAATCTGCCGTTCGGGGAATTAATCTTTTTTCCCAAAGTCCGCCATTTTGAAGAAATACTCTTTTCCTTTAAGTAGTCACTAAGCAAGTCTATTGCAAGGTGCTGCATCATGTAATTGAAAAAGTTTTCCTGACACACCATCTTGCGAACATAAGCACTGCTATTATTATATTTGACAAAGCATAGGCTGTGCTGACAATGCTTATCTAATGCCCCTTTTTTGTCAGCTTTTTCACTTTTCTTACCCATACGTTTTTTTCCTGTTGCCGATTAGAGTTCCTCTTTCGGCCAGTTTCATGGAAGTTTTTTCTCCATTCATCAATTCAACAGAGACTTCCTTAAATTCACATTCCTCCCAGTCGTCTTTTGGATATTTATGATAGGTCATACAGGCAATGCGATACTCTTCCCTAATTTCTTTGAAGAACTGAATTTTTGGAAAAATGCTTTCAAGCCCAATTGATATAATTGTAAAGTTTTGCTATGTTTTTGGCAAGAAAAAAAGAAATGGGATTGAAGCCAAAGGAAGCAATGCGCATATTTTGTAGGTTGTATCCAGTCCGATATTATCACCAGCAATCCCAACTAGAAGAATCCCTGTTGTATTGATAAAGAATCCCAAAGTAAAATAGATGCTATTTATAAAAGCAGGTCTACGGGAATTTATGTGTTGGACCAGGGTAAGAATAACTGGCGCAGATGAAAAAAGCAACATGCCAAGTATTATCAAGCAAGGAAGAACAAATGCCTTTTTGCTACTAAAAATAATTAATCCCCACATTGATAAAACTGATAGAATAATTAGGGTGAAAAGAATTTTCTTTTTTGAAAACTTATCTAAAATATGACCAATGCCAATCATTCCAGCTGCTCCGGCAAGATGGAGTACAGATAGCGAAATTCCTGCAAACCACAATGAGTTCCCTTTCTCAGTTAAATATATTGGCAGGTAAAGGGTTAGGGATAATGTCATTCCAGCTCTGAATAACATAAACCCGGCAAGAATAAGGAAGAATGGAATAAAACTTCGTACTGGCTTATATTGGATATTTTCAGAATGATGCTTTGTTATATGAACAGAAGGGAGGTCTTTTAGCTTGATATATAAAACTATAGATGTTGCAATCCCAAACAGCATCAGAAGATAAACTTTGTCCAAACCGAATGATGTAATAACTAATGTTATTGTAAAAGTGCCCACAGTGCCTGCAATGGCGCCCCATGACATATATTGACTCATCCCTTTGCCCACCTTATTGCCAGATAAGTATTTGATTAGCACGGGAGAAGGCACATGAAAACAAACTGTGCTTGTGCCTGCTATAAAAAGAAGCAAAAACAGTAGCCAGTAGGACGGGGCAAGTCCAATTAAACTCATTGATATAGCTGTAGTTGCCGGTGTTAATATTATGAAGTATTTGATAGGCTTTTTGTCGGCAATCAGTCCAATCAGTGGTGTTGCCAACGATGGAGAACGTCTTGCTATGTCCAGTATTCCTGCAGCCGATAGGGATAAACCAAAATGGGACATGATTAATGGCAGCATTGGCGCAAAAAATGCTGAATAGATATCATGGAAAAAGTGCGCAATTGATATTGCCAATATTTTCTTTTTCTGATAAGTCTGTGACATTATAAAAAGATTTCCGGCGCTTTTCTTTCGGAGCAATTATTAAAAAGTTTTTCGCTGATTTCAATAAGTTTGTGATCTGTAATTTTCCTTGCCGAAGCTGGACACCCCTTTATACATGCACAGCAAAAGATACAGAGATCAGGGTCAGTAAGCGCTTTTTCATTTACTTTGATAGCATTCATCGGGCATACTGTTTGGCAATTATAGCATTTGATGCACAGTTTTTTGTCTGTTGTTGGAGGTTGAGCTGGAAGTTTATACCATTTTCTATAAGGGGAATTTCCGGGAATATTCAAGGCATTATCCTGCTTTTCTGTCCTGTTGCTTTGCCTGAGTGTCGTATTATAGTCTGACATCTTTTTAATAATTGATTTACCAAAAGATTTTGCCTCATTCATGTCTTGCGCGTCAGGTCGACCCGCGGCAATAGGTTTTTCTTCAGTGGAAAAGGAATGTTCTCCTATAAATGCAGCAGCAGCTACAGGAATGAAACCAGATGCTGTTGTAATATCCTTCATTTCCAATAAAACATCTCCCAATTTATTATTCCCGTAAACAGCAACCAAAACAACAGGGATTCCATTTCCCTGCAATTTTTTCAATATTTTTGCCCCCTCAGGGGGTATTCTGCTTATATAGGTAGGCATTCCTATTACAACAAGATCAGGTCTGCTTCTTTTTAAATCAACTCCTTTGTTGACTTTTATCAAATTTGTAAATTCTCTTTTTTTGGGGGTAATGCCATCGATGATGCCTTCTAGGATTTTCTTTGTAGTTCCAGTTGGTGAAAAATAGACGATTCTAACTGAATTAATTAACATTTTCAAAGCTCCTTGTTTCTATTAAATAGTATCACTACTGTCCGGTAAAAATTTGATTAAAAGTTGAACCCGAAAAGGTCGGGTTGTCGAGTTTGATTGCTCCAATTGGGCGGTTTTGCTATTTCCTGCCGCGAGATAACCAGCAATTCTAGCAGATTCAGCCTGCTCATGAGTCCTTCCTTTACCCTCCTGCTTATTTCGGTTATTGTCGATTTCATTCTGCTCACAAACTTTATGTATGAGAGCAACAAATAGTAAATCATAGCAGTCCAGACTTGTGCCATCACCGCGTTTTTGCTTGTCCCAAAAAAGGTCTTGATTTTTAGGTTTTGCTTGATCCATTTAAAGAAAAGTTCTATCTGCCAGCGCTGTTTGTAAATCTCCGCTATTGTCGCGGCCGACAGCTTGAAGTTGTTGGTTATAAATGTGTAAGTTTTATCTTTTTCATTGTCATAAAACTCGATTGCCCGCAGCTTTTTGGGATACTTTTTGAAGCTCTGCTCAGATCTGAATTCAATGAGATTGTCCGCAAGTATTCCCTGCTTGAAATTTGTCTCTTTATGCTGTCCGGCAATGACGATGTCGGCGTTCTTTTTGAGTCTCGTAACGAAGTAAGCGCCCTTGTCGTCCACCTGCTTAAACCAGGGGAGAGCCATGTATGCTTTGTCGGCGCAATAGATGCTGTCCGGCTCAATGTCAAAATGATTTTTAACGGCGGACACATCATGCATTTTGCCGTCGCTCATCACCACAAAAACTGGCAGGTTTCCGCGATGGTCAAGCTGGCAATGCAGTTTGATTGCCCCTTTCTTTTTGCGGAATTTTGCCCAATCATAAACGCTGAGGCAAAGGTCGATTGTCGTGCTGTCGATGGAATAGAGCGGATTGTTGAAACGGAATTTGTGCTTGGGGGAAAACGACTGCGCTCTTGCCAGAATCTCATAGAAAAGCTCCTCAAAAATTAACGGATTTCGCCGTCCCATAGCGTCGGCAAGAGTCGAGCGCGGAACGGGCGTCAATCCAATATGATAAAGTTTGCTTTTATGCGTCATCAGTCCGCTTTCTATTTCGCGCAAGGAATCCTTGCCGCTGATTTGCGCGTAAAGCACAGTCAGAAACTGACGCCAAGCGGTGAATCCCTTGCTGTAATTGTCCATTTTTAGCTCGTTTACCATTTTGTCAAATCTATGTCTCGGGATGAAATTGAAAAGCTGCTGAAAAATCGTATTGTAATGTGGCATGGCTGAAAAATCCTTTAATATTAGCTGTTTGGCGATATCTAATATAGAAGAGTTTTTCATGCCTGCCTATTCCTATCCTTTTTTTTACCGGACAGTAGTGAAATAGTATTATTGTTTATGTCCTAAATTTTGTTCTATTCTTTCATGGGTTTCTATGTTTCAACGGCTATAAATCGGATAAATTTAATTTAACATGAAAACAAGTAAAAAAATTACACTGCGCAAAACAATATATCAAGTAAGTTCGCCACTTGTCACCGCCAATCTCATTTGTCCAAAATTCGCTGATCTCAAATGTCCCTGAATTTTCTTCTGTATCTTCTTATCCCGGCGCGTAATCGCGCCTTTTTTGTATTTTCTTTAAAAAAACTTCAAATTTAAATCATCTTCTTCCTTCTTTTTTTTCTTCTTCTCTTCTTCGCCCTGTCTATTTCTACTTTTTTAAAAATTTGAAATGTAGGCAGTAGGTCATGAAAAAACGAAAACGAGTCCGCATCTGTAAATGCTGCGGAGATAAGTTCAAGGCTGATCCGTATAATGCATGGCATCAGCGCTTTTGCAGTAAAGATGAATGTCAGCGTGCAAGTCATCGCGAAAGTTCAAAACGTTATCGCAATAAAAAAAGCGATGACGCTAATTTCAAGAAGGATGAAGTAAAGCGGGCAACTACTTGGCGAAAGAACAAGAAAAAGGAGGCAAAATCTCAGAAAGATAAAAAAGTCGAAAAAAAATCTAATTCTTCCGGTGTGTTACGTGATTTCGTTTGGGGCAAAAAGTCTCCGAAAGAGGAAGTGTTACGTGATTTCTTATTGTTCTATATGTATTGCTTTCATGGACTTGCGTCACAGTTAACTGGGCCGTTACGTGATGACATTGTCAGTCTAAGGGGGCATTGTTATGATAGAGGCAGAGCGCTCTTTCCAGAGCTTGAACAAGAATTAAATGAAGGAGTTTTTGCCCATGACGCAAAAGGAAATCATCAGTCCGGGTCGGCTGCGTCGACTGCCGGAGGGGTTCGGGTGGGTCGATCACCGCCTGGTGCGTGAAAATGTAATTGAAAACTTTAGCGCGGAATCATTGGCGCTGTACTTGTTCCTGATTACAGTTGGTGATGAGGACGGCGTTTCCTGGTATGCCGATGAATCGATATGCCGGCGCTTGAATTTTGAATTGCCCAAATTGAAGGCCATTCGGCGCGAGCTTGTCGCTGGGGAGCTTGTTGCCTACCGGAAGCCGCATTATCAGGTATTGGAGCTTCCGCACCCTCAAGTTGCGAACAGTTTCCGCCAAGCCCTGAATGCCGCAATTCAACCTGAACCTGAATGGCGTCAACCTGCTGGAACGGAAGGGATGGGAGTTTCCCTGCATCCTTCGAGGGGAGTTTACCGCCGGGGAGCGGAAATGTGCGATGCGCTTCCGATATCAACAATAATCAACGCAATGGCCGGAGGGGTTAGATGAGCAGTTATAATAAACAACACCGCCTGATACACGAGCTTGCCGAGGATGATGGATTGAACGCAACGCAGATTGCCGAACGTCTGCATATAAGCGCAAAGACAGTAAAAAGGCATTTACAAACGGCCCGATATTCACCCTCTAAAGGGCGCGCTGTTTCTAGAAAACTTGATCCATACAAAAAGCGGATCAAAGAGCTTTTAGAACGTCAGGATTACACAGCAGTCCAAGTATTCAGGATGATAAAAGAAGAGGGTTATCCGGGATGTGAAAGTGTCGTGCGCGATTATGTTTCCCAGGTTCGCCCCAAGCGCCAGACACCATACTTGACGCTTAATTTCGAACCCGGAGAAAGCGCGCAGGTGGACTTTGCCGAGTGTGGGTTGATCAACGTTGGCGAAAAGCGGAAAAAGCTTTACGCTTTCGTCATGAGTCAATGCTACAGCCGCATGATTTTTGTGAAGTTTATTATGCGCCAGAATATGGAGCATTTTCTCCATTGCCATCGCGAGGCCTTTGAATATTTTCAAGGCGTCACAAAGAAAGTCATGGTCGACAACTGCAAAGTCGCGGTGAAAACTTCGTCAACTTTCGGCGCTCCTCTCATCAATGACAGATACGCGGACTGCGCCGGGCACTATGGGTTCAAAGTTGCGCCTTGCGCTCCGCGCCGCCCGAACCAGAAAGGGGTCGTAGAAAGGAATATTTCCTATTTAAGGACAAGTTTTCTCAATGGGCTGGAGCTTGACAACCTTACCCTTGCAGCGTTGAATCATGGCGTCCGCCAATGGATGGAAAACGTTGCTAATGTCCGAATTCATGGGACAACCCGCAAGACTCCGGTTGAGCTGTTTGAAAAAGAAAAAACGGCATTGCAGGCCTTGCCGCTCTTTCCATATGATTGCGGCGTAATAAAACCCGCAAGGGCCAACAGCCAGTATAGGGTTGCATTCGAATCCAATAAATATTCCGTGCCGCCGAAATTCGCTGGCAAAAATGTTGAATTGATCATATATCCGGAAAACATCCTGATCCGGCACGAAGGCCGACTTATAGCGGAGCACGCAAGGAGTTATGAGGAACATCGTGATTGCGGTTTGCAAGAACACGACAAAGTCCTCATTGAACAGCGGCGCAAGGCTAAGCATGGAATGATAATGAAGCATTTTATGGAGCTGGGGCCGATTGCTGAAACCTATTACAAAGGCATGCAGACAAGACGTCTCAATCCAGGAACACATGTCAAAAAGATCATGGCGTTGCTGAGCGTCTATGGTCGCGATGAAACCGTCAGGGCGTTGGAAGACGGCGCGGAAGCCGGAGCTTTCGGCAGCGACTATATCGCCAACATTCTTGAAATGCGCCAACGCATCCTGCCAAAGCCGGGGCCATTGCATTTGAGTAGAAAATCTGACTATCTCGACATCGATCTTGAAGAGCCGGATATGAATGCCTACGACATCAATTAATAAAGGGAATGAACGATGAGCAAACTTGAAAAAATATTAGAAAAGAATATGTCTTCACTCAAACTGAAATACTTTCTGGAAAATTATCAGGCGGCCGCGCAACTTGCGGCTGAAGAGCAGATGTCGCATCTTGACTTTCTTTCCGAACTTGTCAACGGCGAAACGGCGGAAAGAAACGCTAGGGCGGTTGAGCGGCGGCTTCGTAGCGCAAAACTGCCTTTTGAAAAATCTATGGACCAGTTTCAATGGTCGCATCCAGATAAAATCAACAGGCTACAAATTGAAAATCTTATGCGGCTTGACTTCATTGACAAGAAAGCAAACGTACTTTTGATTGGCGGCCCAGGCTTAGGCAAGAGCCACATTACAAGTGCCTTAGCGCGACGCGCTTGCATTGAGGGTTACAATACACTCTTTACCTCAGCAATTGAAATTGTTAACTGCCTAACGGCGGCAAAGGCGGCAAATTGTCTTGATAAGGCTTTAAAAAGGTACCTGCATCCAGCGGCGTTGTGCATTGATGAAGTAGGATATTTACCTATTGACAAGCTTGGCGCAGATCTACTTTTTCAGGTTGTCAGCCAACGTTATGAGCGTGGTTCAATTATTCTTTCGTCGAATCGTATGTTCAAAAACTGGACAGAAATTTTCCATAATGACGCTGCTGTCACATCCGCAATTCTTGACCGGCTTTTGCACCACAGCGAAGTCGTCATTATTGAGGGAAAAAGCTATAGAATGAAAAATCGTAAAAGCGAAAACTAAAAATACTCAACGCCAAAGACACGGGGACGGCGAAGGCTGTAAAAACTTTGCCTCCCCGTATTTTTGTGCCTCAAAATCAACGGAAAGGACGTTCCGCGATCCATGCGTATCTGAAACTGCGACAACCGCCGCCGGTCGACAACAGCGCACCCTCGGCGGAATCAAACCAGTTCTCATCAGAACGCCCCGACGCCTGACAGAATTTCATAACTGGAGCAATTGCCTCTGAACTGAAAAACAACCGAAAAAGTTCTCTAACTCCCTGTGGTTTTTAGTTGCCGGGAGCGCGGACGCTTATTGTCTGGTAGCAAAATGTGGACATTTGAGTTCGGCGAAATCTGGACATTTCAACTCGGCGGCGACACCACTGATAAAAAGCGGCTCGTTTGCTTTATTGCCGCAGAAATGGGCTTTGTTGAATGGCTCCACAATCCGAGAATGCTTCGCCATTCAACAAAGCCAAAGCGCATGGTTGAGGATGCGCAACTTTCGAACTCGCACTATTTTTTTGCTTTTCTAGATTCAAAA